>CACXXW010000068.1 GCA_902771635.1 uncultured Bacteroidia bacterium
CAGCTCGCACTGCAAAGATACGCTTTTTGACTTATCTCTGCCTATCATATTTTGTCGTTTCTTGACCTCCGTCACCAACCATTTTTGGCAACATTACCCTAAAAAGTGGTCTTCCCTGAGCGTTGAAGGCGAGACTCAAGAGAAGTCTTTGTCGTGGAAAGGTCGGAGGTTTGAACTTCGGTTTGTTGTCCTTCGATGTCGAATTGAAGTGTGGCACCGTCGGCCCGTACATCCATGGTAACTGGTGCTCCCATCACGAGGGGCAGGTTGATGTCGTCATGTCCAGCTGGGAAGCCGCAAATGACAGGAATGTTGTAAGCCGTAAGATAAGAATGGAGCATTGCTTCCACGCTTTCATAGTCGAACTCGTCGCCGCAGCTGACGAACGATCCAAGGATGACCCCTTTGCAACGGTCGAGTACGCCGTTCATGGCAAGGATGTTGAACTGACGGTCGATGTTGTGCATCGATTCTCCTACTTCCTCGATAAAGAGGATGATGTCTTCAGCTTGGGTGGCATCGGCTTGAGTGCCAAGGTTGGGAGCGAAGGTGCAAAGGTTGCCGCCAACTAACACGCCTTTGGCTTGTCCGATGATGTTCTGCGGGTGTGCCGGTAGCTCATAACGAGGCACTTGGCCCATTAGCAAGTCGCGCATCAGGGTACTGGTAGCATCCGTACCACCAGCAGCAAGAAACGAGCTCATCGTTCCGTGTATGCTCATCACTCCGGCACGGCTTTCTAAACCATGCAGCGTGGTGATGTCGCTGAAGCCTACAAGCCATTTTGGATTTGCCTTGAAATCGTTGTAGGTCAACTGGTTGATGAGATGAATAGTACCATATCCGCCACGGTTGCAGATGATAGCTTTAATGCCGTGTCGGTTGAGAGCCCAACGCAGGTCGCTGATGCGCTCTACGACGGTGCCGGCATATTTGCCTTGGTATATCTTGCCCACATTGGGACCAATGACGGGTGTCAGTCCCCAACCGCGTAGCACTTCAGCAGTGCGCTCCACGTTTTCCATCGGGGTAAAATACGATGGTGAGATAAGTGCCACCGTGTCACCCTCCATCAGATAGGAGGGTTTCTCACATTGTAGCTTTATTGTCTCATTCTCGGGGTTGCTCGTCTCTTTTTTGCACGAGGTTATAACACCGCAGAGAATAAGGATGGCGGCGAGCATCCAGCGTGTAGTCTGATTCTTCATATTCTTATAAGCTAAATTGACAATAAAAGGAGTTGCGAACCATCGTAACTCCTTTGCTTTTTATAGTATTTTCGGCACTTTTCTTCTTGTGAGATGTTGTCTCTCTTACCACTCCACAGCCATGCGTTGCACCGGCATGGTCATGCATCGGGCGCCGCCGCCGCCACGCGAGAGCTCGTTGCCCTCGAAGGCGACGATGCACTTCTTCACATTGTCAAGGTTGACTCTGTTGTTGGCCACATCGGCAGCCGTGACGATGTTGAAGCCCGCTTTGTTCAAGGCCTCCAAGGTGTGTTGGTTACGACCATAGCCGATGAACTTGCCGGGTTCGAGGCAGAAGAAGTTGCAGCCACTGTGCCATTGCTCACGGGCAGCCCAGTCGTTGTTGCGGTTACCACAATATACAGGCTCCAGGTCGATGCCGATTTCTTTCAGGCCAGCCAACAGGTCTGGGACCTCCTTGCCGATGGCTTTCTGTCCATCGACGGTGATATGGAAGGTCTTGTACTTGCTGTTCATGATGACGGGCTCGTAGATCATGCAACGGTCGACATCGAGCATGGTGAACACCATGTCGAGATGGATGAACGACTCGGGCTCCAAAGGCAGTTCCTGGAAGATGAGGTGCTTCACACCGGGCTTGGTCTTCAGATGCTCGACCAAGGCTTCCACGCCGTGCATGTTGGTGCGCGAGCCTAAGCCGCAGATCACCACATCGTCGCGGATGATTTGCACATCGCCGCCTTCCACCGTACCTTCGCCGTGGATGTCGTAGCTCAACACGGGGTTGACCACCTTGGTGTCGAACAATGGATGCAGGTTGTAGATGCTGTTCAGGATCAGACACTCGCGTGAACGCACCGTCGTGGCCATGTTGCTGATCATGATGTTGTCGAACATGGTGAACGACGCATCGCGCATGAAGAACAGGTTCGGAATTGGCAGCAGGGCGTACGGGTCCTTGTTGATGAAGGTGACATCCTCAAGGCGGACGCCTTCAATCAGCTGGCGTGAGAGCTCTTCGGCAGGAAGCGTTTTCAGGTAAGGTGCGAGGAAACCTTTGTCCTCGGTCTTGCACACGCGGTCGATCATGGCGTTTTTGACACTATCCATTTGCAGTATGTCGGTCAACAAGTCGCCAATCTCGTGGACTTCGGCCACTTTTTGCAACACTCTCTTGAAATAACTGTATTCTTTTTGCGCCACTTGCATGTTCAAGATGTCGCTGAACAGGAAGGTGTGCGCGTTTTCCGGGGTTACTTTTTCCAGTTCCGGGCCTGGAGTATGTACTAGAACATGTTGGAGTTTTCCAATTTCTGAGTTGACACTGACTTTGATTCCTTCTTGTGAATCCATAAAAACCGTTTTGGTGAAACAATAAGAGCAGGGCTTAGCCACTTGCTCCAAAGATGGGTGCAAAAATAGGGAAAATCTCGGAAAGGCCAAAGAAAAAAGATGAAAAACAGGTCGGATTTCTGTTTGTCAGCTTACAATCTGCTGTCAATCATTGGATAGGGCAACATCT
Organism: uncultured Bacteroidia bacterium; assembly: GCA_902771635.1. GTDB lineage: Bacteria > Bacteroidota > Bacteroidia > Bacteroidales > F082 > Limimorpha. Next base: position 2,734 of record CACXXW010000068.1, read on the forward strand.
TCATCCATGTTGTATGCCCTGAATTGCAACTTCTCAGGCTGTTTGATGTTGAGGTATAGCTCTTCGCAATCTTCTGTGCCCCATTTTCCAACCAACGAGGCTTCTTGGGTCAATGTTTTGAGTTCATCAAGGAAGTCCTTGCGGGAAATGGAGTAGGCCCCGAGGCTCATCAGATGCTCTGTTTCCTGCTGGCAGTCAATGAGTTTGAAGTTGTGTGCCTGCAAAAACTGATGCAAGTGATAAAATGCCACTTTCGATGCGTCTGTGACCGTATGAAACATCGACTCGCCGAAAAACGCCTTGCCGATGGCGATGCCATACAATCCTCCAACCAACTCGCCGTCTTGATAACTCTCAAAGGAATGGGCGATGCCCAAGTCGTGCAGTTCGCAGTAGGCATCCACCATATCGTCTTGAATCCAGGTGCCGTCTTGGTCCTTGCGCGGGGTTTCGGCGCAATGCAGCATCACCTCACGGAAGTTGGTGTCCATCCTCACCTCGAACTTTCCCGACCGCAATGTGCGTCGTAACGATTTGCTCACTCTCATTTCGCCAGGACGGATGATGAGGCGTGGGTCGAGCGACCACCAAAGCAAGGGCTCGTCTTCGTTGTACCAAGGGAAGATGCCGTTGGCGTAGGCCACCACAAGACGCTGGGGCGAGAGGTCGCCGCCAAAGGCCAGCAAGCCGTCCTTGTTGGCACGGTCGGCAGGCGGAAAAAAGCAGTCATCGTCGTTGAGTTGGTACAAAATGTTCATAACGGTGAAATCGAAGCGCAAAAATAGGAAATTTTGCTTTGTAGGGCTGTCATATTATGGCAGCCGTACATTAAATTTCCGTATTTTTGCACGATTTAACAGATAGATGCCTCGTTATTTCATCCATATGGCCTACAACGGCAGCCGTTACCATGGCTACCAAATACAGCCACACTCCAATAGCGTGCAGGCCACGGTGGAGCAGTGCTTGAGCCTTAAGTTGGGGCAAACTATCTCCATCACAGGTTGTGGGCGCACCGACACGGGTGTCCATGCACGGAACTATTATGCCCATTTCGACATAGAGCATGAGCTGAAAGACACGGAAACGCTTGCCCATCAGATGAATGCCTTCCTTCCCGAGGACATTGTGATTTATCGGATTTGGCAGGTCGCGCCTGAGATGCACGCCCGTTTCGATGCCGTGTCGCGCACCTATCATTATTATATCACGCGCACGAAGAATCCGTTCCATACCAACGATGCCTATTTCCTTTATGGTGATTTGGACATTGAAAAAATGCAGGAAGCGGCAAACATCCTCTTTGAATATGAAGACTTTACGAGTTTCTCCAAAGTACATACTCAGGTGAAGACCAACAACTGCAAGATCATGGAAGCGCGTTGGTTTGAGCAGGACGGTTTGCTGGTGTTCCGTATCAAGGCCGACCGTTTCTTGCGTAATATGGTGCGAGCCATTGTTGGCACCTTGTTGGAGATAGGGAAGGGGCGCATGACCTTGGAGGAGTTTCGCGCCGTCATCGAGCGCAAGGACCGCTGCGAAGCCGGCACTTCGGTGCCTGCGCATGCGTTGTTCCTTGAAGAGGTGGAATACCTTCAAATGGATTCCCCTGCGGGGAATGGAAAGAACATCAGGTCTGAATGCGGCGGAGGAAACTGTTTTCAATTTGTAAGTTCTTCAACCGCCGCAGGTCAACAAAAACTTAAACCGCCATTCCCCGCAGGGGAATCTCTTTAGATCTTGAATTTTGAATTTTGAATTTTAAATCTTAAATCTCGAATCTTTGAATCCTTAAATCTTAAATCCCAACCATGTTCCAAAAAATCATCCGTTTTTGCGTAAAACTCGTTCAGAAATATCTTCCTGAGCCTTTCATCTTTGCCGTAGTGTTGACCTTGTTGGCCTTCATCATCGCCATGCCCGTGTGTAAGCAGACACCGCTTGAGGTGGTCGAGCATTGGGGCAACGGCGTGTGGTCGCTGTTGGCTTTTGCCATGCAGATGGCCTTGGTGCTTGTGACGGGCTCTGCCTTGGCTGCGGCACCTTCGATTAAGAAAGGCATCAGTGCTTTGGCGGGTTTGCCCAAAACGCCTGCTGGCGCCATCGCTTTGGTGACGGGCATCTCGGCCTTGGCCTGCTGGCTCAACTGGGGCTTTGGCCTCATCGTGGGTGTCATCTTCGCCAAGGAAATCGCCAAGAAGTTGCGTGGCGTGGACTATCGCCTGCTTATCGCTTCTGCTTATAGTGGATTTGTGGTGTGGCATGCGGGTCTTTCGGGCTCCATTCCGCTCACAATGGCATCAAAGGAGTCTAATCTTGAGAAGGTTACCAATGGCACACTTACACAGCCCATACCTGTTAGCGAGACAATTTTAACCTATCAAAACCTCATCATAGTGGCGGTAGTCATCGTGGCTATCGTGGTGGTCAACGCACTAATGCACCCCAAAGGTGAGCATGTGGTGACCATTGAGCCTTCGCTGTTGTTTGAGGAAGAACCCAAACCTCTGCCAGAAGCCACCACGCCAGCCGAAAAGTTGGAGAACAGTCGGATTCTGTCTTGGATCATCTCACTGCTGGGCTTGACCTATCTGGTCATCAAATTGTTTGTCAAAGGTGGCACTTTCGACCTCGGTGCGGTCATCATGTTGTTCCTTTTTTTGGGTGTCATCTTGCATGGCACCCCGTTGGCTTATGTCAAGGCCTTCGGTAAATCGGTGGGTGGTGCGGCAGGGATATTGCTGCAATTCCCCTTTTATGCGGGTATCATGGGTATCATCACGGGAGTAGGGGAGTCGGGTATCTGCTTGGGCGAGGTGGTGAGTAATGCTTGTGTTGCCATTTCCACGCCAAAGACCTATCCATTGTTCACCTTCTTCTGTGCAGCCATTTTGAACATGTTCGTGCCTTCTGGTGGTGGTCACTGGGCGATTCAAGCACCCATTATGTTCACGGCAGGTGCCGCCTTAGGTGTAGCTCCTGGCTTGACGGGTATGGCTATTTCGTGGGGCGATGCCTGGACTAACCTCATCCAGCCTTTCTGGGCTTTACCGGCTTTGGCCATTGCCAAGCTCAACGCCAAGGACATCATGGGTTTCTGCATCATCGATTTGTTCATCACGGGATTGATCATTTGCGGAGGATTGTTGCTTTGGGCATAATAGCAAGCCTCCCATGTCGTCCAACAGAGGGATGTGGGAAAGCGTGGAATCTATCGGAGGCGGTTCATAGTGGTCGTATCAAAAGATTTCCGCCACGCATAGATTTCCGCCACCGCACAATTCCACCTAGGATGACATGCGCGGCTAACTGATAATTAACTTTTTCTCACCGAAATTTGGTGTATTTCAATTCTTTTTGTATTTTTGTGCCAAAATCAGGTAGTTATGAAGATCATTACATTAGGCAAGACCAACTTGAAGGTGAACAAGAATGGTCAGAGAATCAGCGAAAAGGAAGCCGTGTATTTGCTGCATAAGGCATACGATAATGGCATCAACTTCTATGACACAGCGCGGTTCTACACCGACAGTGAGGAGAAAATCGGCGCGGCCTTTGCCGACAGAAGGAAAAAAGTCATCATCGCTTCCAAGACGGCTGCCACCACCATCGAAGACTTTTGGAAAGACCTTCATACCACTCTGAAAAACCTGAAGACCGACTATCTGGATTTATATCAGTTCCATAATCCCGATTATTGCCCCCGCCCAGGTGACAAGGAAGGCTTGTATGATGCCATGAAGGTTGCCAAACGCCAAGGCAAGGTCCGGTTTATTGGCATCAGCAACCACCGTCAGAATGTGGCCATGGAAGCCATTGAGCGCGACTGCTATGACACGCTGCAATATCCGTTCTCCTATCTCTCTTCGGAAGAAGACCAGAAGATTGTGGAGGCTTGCTTCAAGCATAACATGGGCTTCATCTGCATGAAAGCCTTGGCGGGTGGACTCATCAATGACTCGGCTTTGGCTTACGCTTTCCTCAATCAGTTCGATCATGCCTTGCCCATCTGGGGCATACAACGCGAGAGCGAGTTGGATGAGTTCCTTTCATATCAAGACCATGAGCCGGAGTTGTCTTCCGCTTCATGGCGCAAGATTGAGAAGGAGCGCGCAGAGTTGTCGGGCGATTTCTGTCGTGGTTGTGGCTATTGCATGCCTTGTCCGGCGGGCATCCAAATCAACGACTGTGCCCGAATGAGCCTTTTCTTGAAGCGTGCTCCTTACAGCGTCTACCTCACTGAAGAATGGGCCGAGAAGATGAAACTCATCGAGAAGTGCAAGCACTGCAACGCCTGCCACGGGGAATGCCCTTACGGTCTCGATACGCCGACATTGCTTGAGAAGAACTATGAAGTCTTCAAGGAGTATTGGGCGAAGAAACAGGCTGGGGAATTGTGATTTATTTCACGCAGAAATCGCAGATTGGCTCCGCCGAATCGGAGATTTCAACGAAGTTAATTCGCAGAATTATATGAAAGAACTCCGCTGCTTATCGAACAGCGGAGTTCTTCGTTAGGGTTGGTAGAGACGTAGCGCGCTACGTCTCTACAATTGTTGCATTATTTCAGCGGGCTGGGCGTGTGGTATTCACGGGCACCGAGCTCCTTGTCGAGCATGATCATGCCACCGATGTGGTCGCCAATCATCGTGGCTTGACGCACGAGGTCGCGGGCGTTCTCTTCCTCTTCCACTTGTTCATCGATGAACCAGGCTAGGAAGTTGGCGGCAGCGCGGTCTTTGTCCTCATCGGCGATGTCGCACAGATTGTTGATCATGGCGGTCACTTTCTTTTCATGTTCAAGGGTGTCTTCAAAAGCGGCTAAGATGCTCTTCCATTCGGTCTGCACCTTGGCAATGGGGGCGAGGATGACCTTGGCATCTTGTGAATGCATGTAGTTGATCATGATGGCGGCGTGGGCTTGTTCCTCGAGGAACTGCACTTTGTACCAATGGGCGATGCCTTTGTAACCTTTGGCATAGATGTCTTGCGACATGCTCAGATAGAGATAGGCCGACCACATTTCAGCATTGATCTGGTCGTTGATGGCCTTTGCTAATTTCTTGCTAATCATTTTGTTCAGTTATTAGTTATTAGTTGTTCAGTTGTTCAGTTGCCGCTTCGCGTCATTGCGAGGAACGAAGCAATCTAGGGTTGAATTTTTGGTAACAGATGTTCAGTTGTAGGGCTGTCACACCGTGGCAGCCGCACGATCATTACAATGTGGGCGGCTGCCGTAATACGACAGCCCTACAAACCTAAATTTAATCGCCAAAATACCGTTTATACAATCCCTCAAAGCCTTTACCGTGGCGGGCTTCGTCTTTGGCCATCTCGTGGACGGTGTCGTGGATGGCATCGAGGTTGCGCTCCTTGGCCACGCGGGCGATGCGCATCTTGTCTTCGCAGGCACCGCATTCGGCAATCATGCGCTTGTAGAGGTTGGTCTTGGTGTCCCACACCACATCGCCCAGCAATTCGGCGAACTTGGCGCAGTGCTCAGCCTCTTCGAAGGCATAGCGTTTGAAAGCCTCGGCAATCTCAGGATAGCCTTCACGGTCGGCTTGACGGCTCATGGCCAGGTACATGCCGACTTCGGTGGCTTCGCCCATGAAGTGTGCGTTGAGGTCCTTGATCATATCCTCGCCGGTGCCTTTGGCGATACCGAGGACATGCTCGGTGACAAAGTTCAAGGCAGCGCTCTCGTCAACGACTTTCCATTCGACGATTTGCTTGCATTGAGGGCAGCGCTCCGGGGCTTCCTCTCCTTCGTGTACATACCCGCAGATGGGGCAGATGAATTTTTTCTTCATACTTGATCTATTTTGATGTGTTAGTTTTACGAAAATTGCAAATGCAAAGATATATATTTTATTTCATTGTGCTATCGATGACGAAAAATATTCTTTGTATGGACTTGCAAGCATTTTTTTCCTATTTTTGCACTTTATTTTCAAGCTAAACATCCCAACAATATGTTGAATAGAAGATTTTTGAGAGTCAAGGCGTTGCAGTCTATCTACGCCTATCATCAGTCTGAGAGTTCCAACCTGTCACAAGCTGAGCGTCAGCTGCTTGAAGGGGTTGACAACCTTTATAAACTCTTTGTGTATCAGCTTTCTTTCTGGGTCGAGATCAAGCAGTTTGCCGAGCGTCGCATCGAGGAGAACAAGCAAAAGCATTTCCCGACCGAGGAGGACCTGAACCCCAATATGAAGTTTGTCAACAATAGGATTCTCAAGGCTTTGGATGATAACAAACATTTGATCAAACTTGAGGAACAGTACAAAATCAACTGGGCCGACTCTCGTGAGGACTTCATTCGTAATATGTTTGTGAAACTGACGGAGACTCCCGAATATCAGGAGTATATGAATAACGGCAAGGACAGTTTCAGTGACGACAAGCATTTCCTGACCACTGTGATTGACACTTACATGCCTGAGGATGGCTTGCTTTATGATTTCTATTCCGACCGTGACCTCTCGTTCAACAGCGACTATCAATTGGCCATCTATCTGCTTTGGAAGTTTATCAGCGAGATGCCTGCCAGTTTCGATGCTTCCAGCATGTTGCCTCCTGTTTACAAGACTGAAGCAGAGGACAAAGAGTTTGTAGTCAAGCTGTTCGAGAAGACCATCCTTCATTCCGATGAGTATATGGAAATGGTGAAGGCCAATATCTCCAATTGGGATTATGACCGTCTGGCATTGATGGACAAGATATTGATTTTCATGGCTTTGACGGAGTTTGTCGAGTTCCATTCCATCCCTGTTAAGGTCACTATTAACGAATACATCGAGATTTCCAAGTTCTACAGCACGCCAGAGAGCCGCCGTTTCGTGAACGGTATGCTCGACCGCCTATCGACCGAACTGAAAGAGCAGGGCAGGTTGGTGAAGACGGGCTTGGGACTGGTAGACAAATAATTGCTCATCAGCGCAATAATAATGAAATAGGTGCCGTTATCCTCAAAATATGGAACTATGAAACGAACAATCTACATTATATGCTCTTTGGCACTGTCAATCATCACTTTGCAAGCTCAAGCGCAAGTGAGCAATGGTTTGTATCGTGCTTTGACCGACGCCAATTCGGCCCGTGTGGTGGCTTTGGGTGGACTGCCTTTGCCCGTGCATGACGGCGACTTGCAGACGGCCGTGTTCAATCCTTCGGCCATCTCGCCTGAGATGAACAACCAGTTGACCTTGTCGTATGTCGGTGATTTCAACTTAGGTACCAATTTCGCCACGGCACAATACAGCCACACCTTCGAGAAACTGGGCAGCTTTGCGACATCGGTCCAATATTACAACTACGGCACGATGCAATATGCCTCCGAGAGTGGCCAAACCGATGGCAGCACCTTTAATGTCTCCGACTATGCCGTTACCCTCGGCTGGGGTCGCGAGCTGACCGACAAATGGAGCATCGGAGCCAACTTGAAGTATGCAGGCGTTCAATATGAAGCAGGCCGTGCGGGTGCCTTGGGCGTGGATGTGGCCGGTACTTATTGGTCGTATTCCAACTGGGCTTTCACCCTTGCCGCACGCAACATTGGAATGCAAGTCTATTCAAAAGAGTTGAATGTTAAGAATAAGTGGTTGCCCTTCTCCTTGGACTTTATGGCTTCCAAGAAACTCGACCACCTGCCGTTGACCATCATCATGGGTTACAAGGACATACAACAGTGGAACAAACTCTATAACGACCCGCTCGACTTGGCGGGATATTACGACCCCATCACGGGCCAATATCAGGAACCGTCAAAGGCTTCCAAGTTCTTCACCAATTTGGGTTGTCATCTGATCGTTGGTGGCGAGTTGGCAATCGGCAAAAACTTGTTCTTGAGAGCGTCTTACAATTATGAGACGCATCGCGAAATGGGTGTGCCCGAAGCGCGTAGTTTGGTGGGCTTCTCGGCTGGCTTCGGCATAAGAATCAAGGCCTTCCAAATCGACTATGCACGCTCAAGGAACAACATCGTTGGCTCGCCCAACTTCCTGACACTCCGTGTGGATTTAAGTAAATTCTAATGCGGCGTTTCGACAGGCTCAACGACCGCGGGTCCCTGAGCTTGTCGAAGGGCCCGAATCAAATGTCATGTACCTTCACGAACTCAAACTGACTAACTTCAAGAACTGCGAGTCGGCGGATTTGCAGCTGTCGGAGAATGTCAATTGTTTCGTGGGCCTCAATGGGGCGGGGAAGACCAACATCCTCGATTCCATCTATTACCTCTCGTTCTGCAAGAGTTTCTTCAGTGCCTCCGACAAACAGAACATCCGGCATGAGCAGGATTTCTTCGCTATCCATGGTGTGTATTCGCACGACGACAAGGATGATGAGCTGGTGTCGTGTGTGCAGAAACGCGACCAGAAGAAGTCGTTCCGTTTCAACAAGAAGGAATATGATCGCCTCAGCGACCACATTGGCAAGTTTCCTTTGGTGATGATTTCGCCCTACGACCGCGACCTTATTAATGAAGGTAGCGACCTGCGCCGAAAGTTCATCGACGGCGTGATTTCGCAGTTTGATCCCTTGTATCTCAACGCCTTATTGAAATATAACCGTGCCTTGCTGCAACGCAATATGCAGCTGAAGCAATTTGCCGAAAGCCGCCATTTTGACCGTGAGTTGCTCCGTCTTTGGGAGGACCAGTTGTCTCAATTTGCTGATGACATTCATGGCAAGCGCAAGCAGTTTTTGGAGGAATTCCTGCCGATTTTCCAGCATTACTACGAGATCGTTTCGGGTGGCACAGAGAAGGTGAATGTCATTTACCAGTCGAGGTTGGATGAGAAGCCTTTGTTTGAGTTGCTGGAGGAAAGCCTGCAGCAGGACCGCTATTCAGGCTACACCAATGTGGGCATCCACAAGGATGACTTGGAGTTTACTTTGGACGGTCATCCATTGAAGCGCTTTGGTTCACAAGGACAGCAGAAGTCGTTTGTGGTGTCAATTCGCTTGGCACAATTTGAGTTTAACTATCAAAAGATTGGCTATAAACCCATACTTTTGTTGGATGACATCTTCGACAAGCTCGATGACCAGCGCGTGATGAAACTTGTCCGCCTCGTTGGCGATGAGCATTTCGGTCAGGTGTTTATTACTGACACGCAACAGGGTAGGGTAGAGAAGCTGTTTGAAAACACCAATATCGACCATAAGATTTTCGAGGTGGTCAAAGGACAAGTCAAGGAGATAGGAGGTGGCGATGGTGTACTTTGATGTGAAGCCGCTTGGCGACCTCATAAAGGAATTCTACGAACAACATCGTGGTGCGGAGTATTTGGATGAAGTCAAAGTCATTGAATCCTGGCCCAAGGTGGTCGGGCCTTTCATTGCCTCACATACCATCGACCTTTCCATCAAAAACCATGTGCTGTTTGTTCGCGTCGACAGCGATGCCTTGCGCAGCGAACTGAGCTATTCCAAATCCTTGTTGATGAAGAACTTGAACGAGATGGTAGGGAAGGAAATCGTTAAGGAGATTGTGCTGAATTGATTCCCGGTACAAGTGCCGTTTATTTGAAAATCAAGGCAAAAATCGTTACATTTGAATCACTTTGTTCAAGGACCAATGTCCCGTTGTGTTTCACCATGATTTGTTTCGACAAACTCAAACCGATGCCTGTTCCGTTCGGTTTGGTGGTGTAGAACGGAATGAAGATTTCCTCGGTTTGGCGTAACGGGATGGCTTTTCCGTTGTTGGCCACACGGATGACGGTCTGGTCTTCCGAGTTCAAGTCTGCCGTGATGCGGATGGAAGTGGCACCTGCCTGCACGGCGTTCTTGATCAAGTTGTTAAACACCATCATGATTTGACCTTCATCGGCATAGATGAGCAAGTCTGGCGTGTTGGCTTGATAGGTCAAAGTGGCACCTTGCTCGGCAATCTTTGCCTTGTTGAGGAGCAGTACACGGTTCATCAGTTCATCCACCATCACCGCTTTGCGGATGGGAGGCTGGGCCTGGGTCATGCTGCGATAAGACTCCACAAAACGGATCAAGTCCTTGGATGAGGCCGAAATGGTCTCCAAGCCTGCCTTCACATCCACACCTTCTTCGGTGAGCAAGGCATCGCTCAATGAAGCGATGGGCGCGACGGTGTTCATGATTTCGTGTGTCATCACGCGAAACAGCTTGTTCTGTGAAGACTCCTCGTTGGCTGCGTCGCGCCGTTCGAAGATGCCCTTGATGCGGTTGAGGGCACGATTAAGTGCCGACTTCTCCTTGAAGTGGAAGTTCAACTCACCGTCCTCCAGGGCATCCATCATGAAGCCCACCTTTCGGGCATCGTTCCTGCGCACGATGAGTGTTGTCACCACAATTGCTGTGACGACGGCCACCACCAAAACCAATATCCAAATCCAAGCACTCATATTCCGTATTCCTTTAGGCGGCGGTATAAGGTCGGACGACTGATCTTCAATGCCTTAGCCACTAGGGTCAAGTTGCCGTTGTAGGTCTTCATCGCATTGCGGATGACTTGCTCTTCGGCACTTTCGAGGGTTTGGTTTTGCGGTTTTGGCTTATCTTCATCCATCAGTTCCGAGGCGCGGAGTTGGAGGTCGGCGGCACGTATGAGTTCCGCCTCGGAATAGATGACCGCCTTCTCGATGCAGCCTTGCAGCTCGCGAATGTTGCCACTCCAACGGCAGCGTTTCAAGAGATTCAGTGCCTCGTCGGAAAGGCCTTGTGCCTTGCGGTGATATTTCTCGGCATATTGCTTGACAAACAGCTCTGCCAAGGTGATGATTTCGTCGGGACGCTCGCGCAAGGGCGGCAGGTGCAGCGTGACCGTGTTGATGCGGTAGAACAAGTCTTCGCGGAAACGCCCTTCCTTGACCATCGTAGCCAAGTCCATGTTGGTGGCACAAATTAGGCGGATATTGATGGGGATGGATTTCGTGTCGCCCACCTTGGTGATACTGCGGTTTTGGATGACGCGCAGCAGTTTGGCCTGCTGTGCCAGCGGCACATTACCAATCTCATCGAGAAACAGCGTGGTGCCGTTGGCCTGCTCAAACTTGCCAATGTGGTCGGCATGGGCATCGGTGAAAGCCCCTTTCACGTGGCCAAACATCTCACTCTCGAACAGGGTATCTGTGATGGCTCCGATGTCCACGCCCACCATCGGCTTGGTGGCGCGATTGGAACGTCGGTGTATCTCATTGGCCAGCACATCCTTGCCCGTGCCGTTCTCGCCCGTGATGAGCACGGTGGCATCGGTGGGAGCCACTTTCTCCACCATCGCGCGCAGTTGCTGCATCGCCTCGCTCTCACCCCAACGCATCATGGGTGCAGGCTGTCCAGAAAACTCTTTTCTACCGACCTTACGATGTTTCATGCAAGCCTCTTCGAGTGTGGCAAGCAATTTGGCGTTGTCCCAAGGTTTCACCACGAAGTCGAAGGCACCGCGTTTCATGCCTTCCACGGCGAGAGCGATGTCGGCGTAGGCAGTGAAGAGCACCACCTCCACCTCGGGGAAGTCGCGTTTTAGTTCCGAGAGCCAGAAGAGGCCTTCGTTGCCCGTGTTGATGTCGGTCTCGAAATTCATGTCGAGCAGCACCACATCGGGCTTGAAAGTCCGCATGGTCTCCATCAGCACCTTGGGCGAGGCGATGAGTTCCGCCTCGGCAAAGCGCATGGGCAGCAATATCTTCAGTGCCGACCGGATGCCGGCGTTGTCGTCGACGACTAGGATTTTGGATTTGAGTTTGGACATAGCTATTATACTTTATGATGAAACAAGCCAGTCGGCCAAATTGATGATTCGGATACCCTCGTATTGGAATTCCTTCTGACGGGTTCTTGCCAGGAGTATTTTTGGATAGGCATCTTTGATTTTTAAAAGCGCCGAGACTTCGCGTTTAAACGTTTCTTCATTTGTTATATCGTCCGCCACCTGAAAATAGATTTTCTCGTTTTGTTTCATGGCAACAAAATCTATCTCACCGTTGTACAAAGTCCCAACATAAACCTCATAACCACGTCGTAAAAGTTCCACAGCCACTATATTCTCAATGACTCGACCAATGTTGAGGTTCTTGTTTCCGAGTCTTGCATATTTAAATGAATGATCCGAAAGATAGTACTTGTCATCGGTTGTGAGATACCTTTTCCCACTGATGTCGTAACGGCGGATACGATAAAAGGCAAAAGCGTTGCAGAGATAATCAATGTATTTCCCGACGGTCTTGTCGTTTGTCTTGATTTTATTTGAAGTCAACGTGTCGGATATTTTCCTAACCGATGTGATGTTACCGATATTATCCATCAGAAAATCAACGAGTTTATTGAGCAAGTTCACATTCCTAATTTTATATCTTCTGATAATGTCACGGACAATAAGGGCATTGAATACCTCATCGTTGATATAAGAGTATTTCTCCTTGGTGGTCGTGTAAAGATAAGAGCCAGGCATGCCTCCTTCCTCAAGATATGAATCAAATGCAGAGTTGTAATCTGTAGATTGATAATACCTTACATATTCATTAAATGAAAATGGAAAGAGTTTCAACTCGAAAGTTCTCCCGGTAAACAAAGTCGCCAAATCGCTGCTTAACAGAAAAGCGTTGGAGCCAGTAACAAAGATATTGTATTTTTCGGAAGCATGCAGGCTGTTGACCGCTTTCTCAAAGTTCTCACACATCTGGATCTCGTCAATAATGACATAATTGTCTTTCCCTTCCTGATAGGAATCTTTAATGAAATCATGCAGTTTATGGTATTCCAGCAATGGTTCGAACTTCAGCAGGTTGAAATCAACATGGATGATATTGACGTTGTTTTCTACCGATTCTATCTTTTTGGCAAACATCTCAAGCAGTTTCGATTTTCCACTTCTTCGAACTCCTGTAATAACCTTTATGTCTGGAGTGTTTTTCGTATGCTCCAACTGTTCAAGGTAATTATCTCTTTCTATTAACTTTATGTTAACCATAACTTTACATATTTCTATTTCGCAAAAATACAACTTTTTTGATTTTGCGAAGTAAAAAAAGTATTTTTCTATTACCGAAAAACATAATTTGCAGTTTTACTCCTTCTTCAAAGCCTCCGCTGGATTTGTCCGTGCCGCCTTCAAGGTCTGCCAAAGCACCGAGAGGAAAGCCATTAACATACCGAGGATGGCAGCCACAGCGATGATCCAACCGTAATGCTCGATGCGATAGGCAAAGCGATCCAAATAACGGCCACAGAACCAAACGGCGAGCGGGATGCCGATAAGTGCCGCGATACCAACCAAAACCATGTAGTCCTTCACCGTGCGCCACAACTCGCGCCGGACATTGCTGCCAAACACCTTGCGCACGGCAATGCTCTTGGTGCTTTGCTCGCTGTAATAAGTGCTCATGGCCACGAGGCCGAGCAAGGAAATCAGCACGGAAAGCAACATGAACAGTTCCAGCAGGCGCATAGCCATTTTTGCAGGTTGCAGCAACAAGTTGTTAAGGTCTTTCACATAGCCGTTTTGCGCTGGTTCCACGTAGGTGCCGTTCTTTTCCTCGGAATAGTCGGCGTAGGCTTGCATGATGGCTTTTTCGGTCTCTTTGTAATCACCTGAAACATCAATCATTACACCATTGCCCCAAATCAAGTCTTCCGCACGTGCAATGATGACCGCCGAAAACTGGTTGGGTTCATAAGATGCCGCCGAGCGCGTCGGGATGTCCTCATAGATTCCGCCTACGGTCTCAGGGTTGCTGCCATTGATATGCATATTGCGTGTGTAATAATGTGCCGTTGAGTCGCTCAAAGCGAGTTTTTCGGCCAAAGTCCTCGACATCCATACCGAATTGGTACGCAGTCCGAAATCTTCAACGACTTGCAAATCAAGCATATTGAAATAGGTTTCATCGCATAAGATAAGTTGCATGTTTATCCTTTCGCCTTCGGGCGTGGTTACAGTGGTACCCATATTCATCTGCCCAGCAAAACCGCGACCGTAGCCCACTGCATTCACATTCGGGATCTTTTCCAAACGGTCGATGAGCGG
>CACXXW010000069.1 GCA_902771635.1 uncultured Bacteroidia bacterium
GGTGGTGCCATGGGTGGTTTCACCACGGGTCGTAAGGAAATCATCGACATGCTGCGTCAGCGCAGCCGTCCGTACCTCTTCTCCAACTCGATGGCTCCTGGCCTCGTGGCTGCTGGCATCCGTATGTTCGAGATGATGAGCGAGACCAATGCTCTGCAGGACAAGCTGCACGAAAACACCGCCTACTTCATCAAGAAGATGACCGAAGCTGGCTTCGACTGCAAGCCTTCGCAATCCGCCATCTGCGCCGTGATGCTTTACGACGCCCCGCTGTCGCAGAAGTTCGCCGCCAAGTTGCAGGAAGAGGGCATCTTTGTCACGGGATTCTACTATCCTGTGGTGCCGAAGGGACAAGCCCGTATCCGCGTGCAGGTGAGCGCCGCCCACGAGCGTGAGCACCTCGACAAGTGCATCGCTGCGTTCGTGAAGATTGGTAAAGAATTAGGAATCTTGAAGTAATAGACATGAGACCATGGAACACTGCACTAGACCTTTGACATCATTGCAGGCGTGACCCGCAATCCCTTATGCGAAAGGGATTTGTCTTCGCATTTGGGAGATGGCGGATGTTCCTCCGCCATGATGGGAAAGGGGAAAGGTAGTACTCCACCATGTTGAAATCAAATATTAAAAGGTAACATAATGAAAAAGATATTAATCGTTGGTTCCGGCGGACAGATCGGAACAGAATTGGTGAAGAAGCTTCGCCGCACCTATGGAAACGAAAACGTGGTTGCGAGCGATCTTCGCCCTTTGACTGGTGAGATTGTCGAGACCGGTCCTTTTGAGAGAATCGACTCGACCCAGATCATGCAAATCGTTGAGGTGGTGAAACGCTACAACATCGACACCATCTATAACCTTGCTGCCATTCTTTCGGCCACGGCCGAGAAGAATCCCATGTTGGGTTGGAACGTCGGCATCGGCTCGTTGGTGAACTGCCTTGAAACGGCTCGCATCTTCAACTGCGCTGTGTTCACGCCTTCATCCATCGGTGCTTTCGGTGCCAGCACACCGCACGACAACACGCCTCAAGACACCATTCAACGCCCGAATACCATCTACGGTGTGACCAAGGTCACGGGTGAGCTGTTGAGCGACTATTACTTCACCCGCTTTGGCGTGGATACCCGCAGTGTTCGTTTCCCGGGCTTGATCAGCAATCTGACGCTGCCTGGCGGTGGCACCACCGACTACGCCGTGGAGATTTACTACGCTGCCGTGAAGGGCGAGAAGTTCTACTGCCCCATCAGCAAAGGCACTTACATGGATATGATGTACATGCCCGACGCTTTGGATGCCATGGTCGACATCATGGAGGCCGACCCGAGCAAGCTGGTGCACCGCAACTCGTTCAATGTGACGGCCATGAGCTTCGACCCGGAGATCATCTACAACGCCATCAAGAAGTACTATCCTAACTTCGAGATGGAGTACAAGTTCGACCCGATTCGTCAGGCCATTGCCGACAGCTGGCCGAACAAGATGGATGACAGCTGCGCTCGCAAGGAGTGGGGCTGGAACCCGAAGTACGACCTCGACAAGATGACGGTCGACATGATCGAGACCTTGAAGAAGAAGCTGCTGTAATTAAGCAGTTTGAAACGAAAAATGGAGAAGCAGATGCTTCTCCATTTTTCGTATTTTTGCGTCACAAACACATTAGTACATTATGCTTTCCAACCTAAAAAAATACCATATCATCCTCGCCTCCAAATCCCCGCGCCGACAGGAACTGCTGCGTGGCATGGGCGTGGATTTCGAGATTCTGACTAAGGAAACACCTGAAAATTATCCGGCAGATTTGCCCTTGGATGAGGTTCCCAAATACCTCAGTCTGCAAAAGTCACTGGCATTCAAAGATAATGAGCTTCCCGTTGATTATCTGTTGATTACTTCAGATACCGTAGTGATTTGCGAAGGCGAGATTTTAGGCAAGCCAAAGGATAAGGAAGATGCCGTCCGAATGCTCGAATTGCTTTCAGGTAAGACACACCATGTGGTGACGGGCGTCACGGTGCGCTCGGCGGAGAAGACGGAGGAAATCGACTATTACATTGAGCATTGCAAGCCTTTTGACAAAGCGGGTGCTTACGGCATTCAGGAGTGGATTGGTTATGTCGGCATCAGTGGACTGGAAGGCTCGTTCTACAACGTGATGGGCCTGCCGACCCGAAAACTCTATCAATGTTTGAAGGTGTTCTAATTTGGGATTGCTTCGCAAGAAATCGTTCAAAAATCAGTATAAAAATCATTCAAAATCTATTATTTCTCTTTTTTAAGATTTTTCAATTAGATTTTTCACAGATTTCTTGCCCGACAGGGCAATTCCAACAATGCTTTTTCCTATCTTTGCAGCATATTGTTGTAAAATGGACAAAAAGCGCCCGCAAATACTGATTACCAACGATGATGGCTATACCGCCAAAGGCCTGCGCAAGCTGGTCTCACTGATGCGTACCCTTGGCGATGTGACCTTGGTTTCCACAGATGAGGTAATGTCGGCCAAAAGCCATTCCTGCACCATCCGCGAAAGGATTTATGTCCGTCTTGTTCATGAGGAGGAAGGCTTCAAGGAGTACCGCTGCAACGGCACGCCCGTCGACTGTGTGAAGCTTGGTTATCAGAAATTGATGCCAACATCGCCCGATTTAGTCGTCTCAGGCATCAACCACGGAATGAACGCAGCCACAACGGTGGTCTATTCCGGAACCATTGGCGCGGTCATCGAGGCGTGCATGAACGGCTTGAATGCCATTGGCTACAGCCTCTTCAGCCTCAATCCCGATGCCGACTTCGACCACCTCGACACAGCTATCCTTGATATCACAAAAAAGGTACTGAATGAAGGTTTGCCCAAAGGCGTCTGCTTGAATGTGAACTTCCCAAAACGCTGTGAGGAACCTATGAAAGGCATCAAGGTGTGTCGTCAGGCAGCTTGCCGCTGGGTTGAGTATTTCAAGGAACAATACGATGAGAACGGGCAGCAGTTTTACGACTTGGAAGGCACCTTTGAGAGTGAAGACATCACGGAAGACACTGACCTTTGGGCCTTGCAAAACAACTTCATCGCGGTGGTCCCGACCTGCTTCGACTGGACGGCACATTCACAGATTGGACCGATGAAAGAATTTGAAACATTAAGCATATAACAATGAAAATCAAAGATAGTTTTTGGCTTGGATTATTGATAGGTGCAGCCAGTTTCGGCTTGTTTTTCCTATTGTTGAGCCTCATCAATTGGGAATCGTTGGGAGTTTTCGCCAAGCGCGCTCCTTATCTCTTGGCCTTTATTCCTGGTGTTGTCCTGTTCAGGATGATGCTGGTGAAATGGAATCTCGACAAGATGGGAAGAGGTGTGCTGGCTGTCACAATCGTTGGTATGCTGTTGGTCTTCTTCCTTGTTAAATCAGTTGTAAACCCATGAGGTATTATATCATAGCAGGTGAGGCTTCGGGCGATTTGCACGCTTCCAATCTTGTCGCTGAAATCAAGAAGAAGGACAAAAAAGCCGAGTTTCGCGGTTTTGGTGGCGACTTGATGAAAGCCCAAGGTGTTGACTTGGTGAAGCATTACCGTTTGATGGCTTATATGGGCTTTGTGGAAGTTGCGGTCAATCTGCGGAAGGTAATGGGCAATATCTCCTTGTGTAAGAAGGATATTGTTGAGTATCAGCCTGATGTAGTAATTTTGGTGGATTACCCCGGCTTTAACTTGCGCATTGCCGACTTCGCCCACGAAAAGGGTTTTAAGGTGTTCTACTACATTTCGCCTCAGATTTGGGCATGGAAACGCCGTCGCGTGAAGAAAATCAAGCGTTCGGTGGACAAGATGCTGGTTATCTTGCCTTTTGAGGAGGAGTTCTATAGACGTTACGGCGTGAACGTAACCTATGTAGGCAATCCGTTGTTGGATGAGTTGGCGAAGTTTGGTTCGGCCAACCGTTCAATCTTCTTGCGCCGCAACAGTTTGGGCGAGTCGCGCGAGATTATTGCCATGCTACCTGGTAGCCGCAAGCAGGAGGTGAAGCGAATGCTGCCCGTGATGCTGAAAGTGGTGCCTCATTTTCCAAAGTATCAGTTTGTTATTGCAGGGGTGTCATCGTTGGACAAGTCCTTGTATAAGGGCATCATAGGCAATGCAGATGTGTTTTTGGTTGAGAATCAAACCTATGAATTGCTCCAAAATTCCAGCGCAGCTTTGGTCACTTCTGGGACGGCAACGTTGGAGACAGCTTTGTTCACTGTGCCGGAGGTGGTGTGTTACAAGGCGACGGATTTCTCCTATCGCCTCGCCAAGTGGATGATTAAGGTGAATTTCATTTCTTTGGTCAACTTGGTGATGAATAGGGAAGTAGTCAAAGAGCTGATTCAAGGCGACTTGACTGAAGACAGTCTTGTCAAGGAATTGGATCAGCTGCTGCACAACAGTAAGCGTCAACGTCACCTGCTGGAGGATTACGATGAACTGAGGGATCGTTTGGGTAATGCTGGGGCTTCCGAAAAGGCGGCCGAGATTATTTATGAGTCACTGACTGCACGAAAACCATAGCGGCTAATACAAATGAGCACAAAATGACCTAATGACCGATTGGAGCAAATACCCCTTTGTCAGGATGCTGATACCTTTTGCCTTGGGCATTTGGATCAGCGTTTTTGTTGTCGACATTCGGTTGTCTCCAACCTTTTTGATAACAGCGGCATTGTCACTCTTTGCCATGGCAACGCTGACAGCTTTTCTGTTGAAACGTCAACGGCATACCTGGTTTTTCGGTGCGGTCATGGCTTGCTATCTCTTCATTGCGGGTTATTCGCTGGTTCGTGTACATGAGTCAGAGATTCATAAAAACTATTATCGTAGTTTTCAAGCGGATGCAAGTTACTATGTGGCACGTGTCTACGACTATCCTACAGAGCATCCAAATTCTATCCGTACGGTGCTGGAGCTTGAGTATCAGTTTTGCGACAGTCTACCTTCACGACCTGTCTCAGGCAAGGTGATGGCGTATTTTCCCAAATCGGACTCGGCTTTTGCCTTGCATTACGGCGACTTGATAGCCATTCCGGCTCCCATTCGTGAGGTGACGCCTCCATTGAATCCCGAAGAATTCGACTATCGGGCCTACCTTGAGCGGAAAGGTATCACGGGACAGGTCTATTTGAAAGATGAGGACTGGATCGATTTGCAGGCCAATGATGCCAACCCGATTTATGCCTTTTCTTATCGTTTCCGCGAAATTTTGTTGGCTTCGTTGCAGCGTAGCGGGCTGAACGATGATGAATTCGGCGTTGCGGCGGCCATTTTGTTGGGCTACGATGACAACCTCGCCGATGAGGTGCGCAAGGACTATGTGGCGGCAGGATCTATGCACATCTTGTGTGTGTCTGGTATGCATGTGGGAATCATCTACCTTTTGGCGTCCTTCCTCTTGGGCTTCCTCAACCGCAAGAAATGGCAAAAGACCCTAAAGCAAGTGCTCTTGTTGACTTTGATATGGTTTTATGCACTTATTGCAGGACTATCTCCATCCATTTTGCGGGCCTCGCTGATGATTTCGTTTGTCATCATTGGTGAAGCCATTCGTCGCAAAGGGTTTGTTGTCAATTCTATAGCGGCATCCGCGTTTATTTTGCTCTGCATCAACCCGAATAATCTGTTCGAAATAGGTTTCTTGTTGTCGTATGCCGCTGTCATGGGTATCGTGGTGCTACAAAGACCGATTTATAACTTATTGTATGTCAAGAATAAGTTGCTTGATAAGGCCTGGCAAATTACGGCAGTTGCCTTGTCGGCACAAATCGCGACAGTGCCTTTTACCTTGTTCTATTTCCAACAATTCACCACCTATTTTTGGCTCAGCAACTTGTTCATGACTCCTATTTCGTTTATCGTGGTTATCAGTGGAATGATACTGCTTCTGGTGTCGTGGATTCCCTATCTCAATACCTTGGTCGGCTATCTGGTTTGGGGCTCAGTGTATGTGATGAATTGGGTGGTGGCTAAGATTGAGAGCATACCTTATTCTATCATTAAAGGCCTGTACATCAACGATTTTGAGTTTGCTGTATTACTTGTGGCCTTGCTGTTGTTGATGTTGACTTTTGTGTTGCGCAAACGACGATTGTTCATCGCCATGTTGGCATCGCTGCTGTTGGTGATGACTTCGGTAACAATTAGGATGTATAATTCTGACCATCAACAAGGTATGACAATCTTCAGTTTGCGTAATCATACGGCTATTGATTACATTAGAGGGGGTGAGCATGTCCTTTTGGTTGACTCGGCGTTGATGGCCGATGAATCCACCGTTGACTATAGCTTGAAAGGCGCATGGAGTAAGCGGCATTTGTCGCATCATCCGCAAGTGATTGGTCTGGAGGAGGATTATGCGAACGAGTATCTTTGGAAAAAGTCGAACCTGGTCTCTTTTGATGGAAAGTTGTTGGCCATTTGGGATGATGCAGTTCAATGTAAAGACGGTCTCAATTACCGTCTTCCCGTAGATTATCTTCTGGTTAGGGGGAAGCAAAAACCTGATGTGCGGTCGATTGTGAACGGTTATGAAATGAAGTTGCTCGTTATCGACGGTTCGGTGCCACGCTATCTCGCCGAAAAATGGATTGCTCAGGCGCAGGATTTGGACATACCTTATTATAATATAGGGGAAGGAGCAATGGAAGTCGGATATGTTTTGAAATAAGCATGATTTGTATTGTGTTGAAAATCAATTGAGTGTAGTTTTTATTGGAAAATAATTCAAAAAAATTGCAAAAAAATCATTGCCAGTTTCGGAAAAGGTTGTATTTTTGCACCCGCAAAGCAAAGCAATAGAGTTCTTTTTCAGGCTGGTCCGGTAGTTCAGCTTGGTTAGAATGCCTGCCTGTCACGCAGGAGGTCGCGAGTTGTTTTATAATCAGATTGTTGAAAACGAGAGCGTTATGTCATTTATTGATGAAATCAACAGGCGACGCACTTTCGCCATTGTCAGCCACCCCGACGCAGGTAAGACCACTTTGACTGAAAAACTGCTGCTTTATGGCGGTGCTATTCAGGTGGCAGGAGCCGTAAAGTCGAACAAGATCCGCAAGACCGCCACTTCCGACTGGATGGAAATCGAGCGGCAGCGTGGTATCTCAGTGGCTACCTCTGTCATGGGTTTTGATTATAAAGATATCAAAATCAATATCTTGGATACTCCTGGCCACAAAGATTTCGCCGAAGACACTTTCCGTACATTAACTGCCGTTGACAGTGTCATCGTGGTTATTGATGCGGCTAAAGGTGTTGAGTCGCAGACGGAGAAACTGGTCGAGGTGTGCCGTATGAGGAATACCCCCATCATTGTGTTCATCAATAAGATGGACCGACCTGGCATGGATCCCTTCGAACTGTTGGATGAAATCGAGCAGAAACTGAATATCCGCCTTACTCCATTGAGCTGGCCTATCAACAGTGGCCCGAAGTTCAAGGGTGTGTATAGCATCTATGACAAGAGCCTCTATCTTTTCAACTCCGACAAGCAGCACATCACCGAAGGCATTGCTTTCGATGACCTCAACAATCCTGATTTGGACAAGATGATTGGCGAGGATGCCGAGACTTTGCGCAACGAGACCGAACTGGTGCAAGGTGTTTACAATGAGTTTACGCGAGAAGCCTATCTGAACGGCGACATCTGCCCCGTGTTTTTCGGCTCTGCCTTGAACAACTTTGGCGTGAAGGAATTGTTGGACTGTTTCATCGAGGTTGCCCCTACGCCTATTGGCCGTGATACGGTGGAACGCCGTATCGAGCCGACGGAAGAGAAGTTTACGGGCTTTGTCTTCAAGATTCACGCCAACATGGACCCCAACCACCGCGACCGTATCGCTTTTGTGCGTGTAGTATCGGGCCGTTTCGAGCGCAACAAGAACTATTTCCATGTGCGCCAACGTCGTGAGTTGAAGTTCTCCAATCCTACAGCTTTCATGGCGCAGAAAAAGTCGGTTCTCGATGAAGCCTATCCTGGTGACATCGTGGGCCTTTACGATGCCGGCAACTTCAAGATTGGCGACACCTTGACCGAGGGCGAAATCCTTAACTATAAAGGTATCCCTAGTTTTTCGCCTGAGCAGTTCCGCTATGTAGAGAACGCCGACCCGATGAAGTCGAAACAGCTGGCCAAAGGCTTGGAACAGCTCACGGATGAAGGTGTGGCTCAGCTCTTTACGGGCAAGATGACGGGCCGCAAGATCATTGGTACGGTAGGCGAATTGCAGTTTGAGGTCATCCAATATCGCTTGCTGCATGAATACAATGCCTCCTGTCGCTACGAGCCCATCTCGCTTTACAAGACCGCGTGGATTACCAGCACGAACGAGGCCCAGCTCGCCGACTTCAAGATGCGCAAAGCTTTGAATCTGGCTGAGGACAAAGAGGGCAGGGATGTCTTCTTGGCCGAGTCGCCCTATGCCTTGCAGATGGCTATGGAGAAGTATCCTGACATCGAGTTCCATTTTACTTCGGAGTTTTGATTTTTTCACTTTTTTTCTTGCACCAAATAGTTTTATCCTTACCTTTGCGTTGAAAAACATTTCAACAAAACAACAACCAACAATTAAACATCAACATTATGGGTAAATTTATTCAAGAATTCAAGGAGTTTGCCATGAAGGGCAACGTCATGGACATGGCTGTCGGTGTGGTCATCGGCGGTGCGTTCGGTAAAATCGTCTCCTCATTGGTGTCCGACATCATCATGCCGCTCATAGGTGCCATCACGGGTGGTCTCAACTTCACCGACTGGAAGTGGGTCATCCGCGAAGCCGTCATGGAGGGCGAGACCGTGGTGAAGCCCGAGCTGTGCATGACTTGGGGTAACTTCCTGCAGGTCATCTTCGACTTCATCATCATTGCCTTGTCCATCTTCTTGGTCATCAAGGGCATCAACAAGATGAAGAGAGAAGAGCCCAAGCCCGAAGAGCCTGCCGCTCCCGCCGGCCCGACGCAAGAGGAACTCCTCGCTGAAATCCGCGATTTGCTGAAGAACAAGTAATTGTTTCAGGCAGATTGAAAAAGAAGCAGGGCGCACCTGATTGGGTGCGCCTTGTTTCGTATTATTGAAAAAATGTATATCTTTGCAGAAAAATAATTTCGTCATGCCAGAAATAAGTCGCTTTTACGGAATCATTATCAAGATGTTCTTCAAGCCCAAAGAACACGAGCCAGCGCATATTCATGCACTTTATAATGAGTATGTTGGCATTTTCGACATCAAAACCTTTGAGATGATAGAGGGCGATTTGCCGATCAAAGCCCAACAGTTGGTGAAGGAATGGCTTGGACTACACTATGAAGAATTGGTGGAAATGTGGAATACACAGAAAATGGGAAAGATTCAGCCGCTATGATACCGAGAATAAAACAATTTGAATTAGGAGATAATTGGAAGTTGTGGGTGACTTTCGATGACGGCTTTCGTGTGTGTTACGATGTGAAGGACGACATTGACACTATTGAAGATTTCAAGAGTCTGATTACTGAAATTGGTCTTTGGCCGATGGCACAGTTGGATGCAAGCCGTACCTGCATTACTTGGAATGAACGCATTGATTTACCCAGCGACACCATCTATGAATATGGCGTGCCGCTTAACTGAATACATATTATAAAATAAACATACAGTATTTAAAGAAAACGTAAGAAATATAACTGACAAATAATTAAAACACTGAGCTTTACGCTCTTGTTCTCTCCGCTGAAAACTGGACACTTTCATTGGTAAGTGAGAATAAGTGCGATAAGTTCACGCCTAAGGGCGTGGGCTTTTTGTACTTACTTACTTATCTTGGTAGTCCAGTAAACCACAGCGGAAGGTAATGCAAAAAGTATCCACGCTTTTTTGTGGTTGCTTTTTTAGGGCGAGGCTCCAAAAAGGCAACGGAATGGATGAGCTTCCTCACATAGGAGAACTGATAAGGGCCGAGTTGAAGCGGCAAGGGCGCAGCAATGTTTGGCTGGCGCAGCAGCTGTCGTGCAATCCCCGCACCATCAGCAAGATTTTCCATAAGCATTATATCGACACTTACCAGTTGTGGCAGATCTCCAAAGCCTTAGATTACGATTTCTTCCAGTTATATTCCGAGTCGCTGTAGATGCCCAAATTGGCGGGGTTTTGTGCCTGAATTGGGCATTGCATTTTGTTAGATTTTTTGGATTTTGAAGTACATTTGCCATGTTGAAATATACAATAATAGAGGAAACTGAAAAACCCAGAATAGAGTAGGCAGAATTACACTCTCAAAAAGGAGGAGTTAAAGGTATTCATTAATATGAAAAACAATCTTAATTATTAACAAACACAAGACAATTATGAAAAATGTTAAATCAATTCTGGCTGTGTTGTTGTGTGCAATAACACTATTCACAGTATTGAGCTCCTGTTCAAAAGAAAGCACCAGTGGAAGCACTTCTGTAAACACCAATGAAAGCACCAACGAAAGAAAAATCATTGGAAAATGGATTACAACAAGTCGTGTTGAGTACCAGTATGATGAAGAAGGAAATTTATATAATACTAAGAATCTTTCTGTAGGAGACGTTTATGAGTTTAAGAGTGATGGGACTGCCTCAGAAAATGGCTGGCTTTTTGTAAAATATTCAATTGTCGGAGATGAGCTGGTTTTGGGAGAAGGTAATGCTACATTTTCATTTAGAATTGTTGAGTTGACAAACTCAACGATGATTTGGGAATATCAGACAGAGCCTATTCATGGTTGGGGTATTAATGAAGGTTACTATTCTGTTAAACGCTCAGTGTTAGAGAAACAGTAATCAAGAATTCACATATTCTGAAAATGACACTTAGTACAAAGAACCTGTCTAACGCTTCTGTAACAATTACAATTGAGCGTTGGTTGGAATTCTGTCAAGTTGAATATTTATAATGGTAGAACAAATGGAGAAAGCAAATCTAATCGTACAAATCATAGTTGCTGCAATTTATGCGGCCACATTGATTACAACCATTGTCATTGCATTTCGGCAACACAGAAAGGCAGATGAGATAGCGATGAAGCAAAGCCGAAATGACTTCTTTGCCGAATACACACGTCGATATCAAGACATCATCCTTGCCATGCCAGATGCGGTTTTTGAAGGTACGGCAAAAGCTGATGGAGCTACGCTTAAATACATGCAACTCTATTTCGACCTTTGTAGCGAAGAATATCATCTGCACGAAAATGGTCTGGTTCCCGATGATGTGTGGGACAACTGGAAAGAAGGCATGGAAATCACAACTCGGGTTGAGTTGTACAAGAAGTCGTGGTATATAATTAAAGATAATTACAATCCGGATTTCAGGTGCTTTTTGGAAAGGAATGTGCTGGAATAGAGAGGATAAACAATTTTAGTAACATTATGAAAACAAAATACTTAGAATTGATAAATAATAAAATTGTCGTATTGTTTGTCCTTCTATTGGGTGTAGCTGGAGTGGGAAAAGCACAAGAGGTAACGATTGGCAACTTGAGGTATCAATTGCATAATGATGCAACAGCCACTGTGCTCAGACATAAAAACGGTCAAAATGCGACAGGGAGTCTCACTATTCCTAGTGTAGTGGAATATAACGGAGCGACCTATTCCGTGACCAGAATAGGTGATGAAGCTTTCTATAATTGCAGTGGTTTGACTGGCTGTTTGACCATTGGCAATTCTGTGACTACGTTAGGTAAAAAGGCTTTCTATGGTTGCAGCGGCTTCACGGGTTCGTTGACTATTCCAGATTCAGTTACCGCGATTGAATACGGTACTTTTGAGTATTGCAGTGGTTTCACGGGTTCGTTGACTATTTCGAATTCTGTGACCTCTATAGGCGGTTTTGCTTTCTCAGGATGTAATGGTTTCACAGGAATCTTGACTATCCCAAATTCAGTGACTTATATAGGTAATGGCGCTTTTAGTGGTTGTAGCGGATTTACTGGCAATCTGACTATCTCAAATTCCGTGACCTCGATAGACAATTTTGCTTTTACAGGATGCAGCGGTTTCACAGGTAGCTTGACAATCCCGAATTCAGTGACCGCGATTGGTTTTAATGCTTTCAAAGGCTGTAGTGGTTTTACTGGCAACTTGATTATCCCTAATTCTGTGACTATAATAAATCACGAAGCATTCAATGGATGCAGCGGCTTTACGGGCACGCTGACCATCCCGAATTCTGTGACCTCAGTAGGCTATATGGCTTTTTGGGACTGTAGCGGCTTGACCTCGATAGAAATCCCAAGTTCCGTGACCAATATTGAATCAGGTGCTTTCTCATCTTGTAATGGCTTGGTGCAGATTTCAGTAGCTGACGGCAATAGCACTTATGATTCGAGGGGGAATTGCAATGCCATAATAAGAACATCTTACAACACCTTAATTCAAGGCTGCAAAAAAACCATCATTCCCAATTCCGTGACTACAATTGGCGATTATGCTTTCGCATCTTGTACAGGTCTTACTGGTTCTTTGACCATCCCGAATTCCGTGACCACGATAGATTATCATGCTTTCGAAGGTTGCAGCGGTTTGACGGGCTCGCTGATCCTCCCGAATTCTGTGACCACAATCAACGACAATGCTTTCAGTGAATGCAGCGGTTTTACGGGTACACTAATCCTTGGCAATTCCTTGGCTACTATCGGAGCGTGTGCTTTCGCCTGGTGCGGTTTCACGGGCTCGCTAATTATCCCGAATTCTGTGACTACAATAGAAAATAGTGCATTTTATGGTTGCAACGGTATTACTAACTTAACCATAGGAAAATCTGTGGAGGATATTGGAAGTCAAGCTTTTTGGGAATGCGACAATATAGAATCCATAATAGTTTGGGCAGAAGAACCTCCAGATTCAGAATTATCAATTGCGTTCTCTGTGGATAGGAATATACCCGTGTATGTACCTTGCGGCACCGAGGCTGCTTATTTGAATACATGGGTGTGGGGGGCGTTTCAGAATTATCATTCTTTTTCAGCAGAGTATTATCTCTCGGTCACCTCAAATTGGCCGGATCATTGCGGAACGGAAATCATAGAATTACCTCAGTGCACAACTGGAGAAACCACCATTAAAGCAACACCTAATTCAGGTTTTAGATTTGTGGCATGGTTGGAAGACGGCGTGCAAGTATCGCAAAACCGTGTATATTCCTTTGTTTTGGATAGGGAAAGAACCTTGGTGGCACAAGTGCAGTATCTTGATGGCCAAGAAGAAAACATGTCTTCATGCTTTGAGGTTTATCCCAATCCTGCCAATAGTCGAGTGATTATTGATGGCGATGGTTTCCTGCAAGTGGTCAATCTTCGAGGCCAGACAATCTTTACTAAAGAAGTATTTGGTAGAGAAATGTTGGATTTGCAACCTGGTGTGTATCTAATTTCACTCGACGGGATTACAAGGAAGGTTATTGTTGAGTGATGAGCATTGAAAAGGCAGCTTCGGCTGCCTTTTTTCATCCCTTTTGCAATTTATCATCTGCGTAAACGACAAAATAAAGTCGCTTTACACAGATGATAGTTTTATTTTTGGCTATCCGACCATAAAAATGCATCCAAATAGCCAAAAATAATCCATTTTTCTGAAATCATCGCCGTTTCCCCAAAAAACACTACATTTGCAGTTTCAATGAATAGGCACAATGAAGCGTAAGCTTTTGCTTGTCATAGGATTGCTGTTCTGCTTCGCCTTCTCCGCAAGGGCGACGCACCAGCGTGCGGCCGAAATCACCTATACCTGGCTCGGCGGCAATGCCTACGAGTTTACGCTGACTTGTTACACCTATACGCCCAGCCCCGCTGGTTTGCAGCGCGACTCACTCCTTGTACAATGGGGCGACGGCTCCGAGGAATACATCCCTCGTGTGGTGCTGCATGACCTTGGCGAAGACTATACACTGAACGTCTATAAGCAAATTCATAACTATTCAACTTCAGGCACTTATACCATCAGCATGGAGGACGCCAACCGCAATTTCGGGGTCATCAACGTGCCTAATTCGGTGATGGTGCCTATGCATATCGAGACGGAGTTGGTCATTAATCCGTTTTTGGGCTACAACAATTCGGTGCAACTGCTCAACGCGCCTGTCGACAAGGGCTGTGTGGGCAAGCTCTACCTGCATAATCCTTCAGCCTACGACCCCGATGGCGACAGTTTGAGCTATAAACTCGTTACCTGCAAAGGGCAAGATGGCATTGAAATCGCAGGCTACACGTTCCCTCAAGCCTCGCAATCTTTTGACATTGACCCGCTCACAGGTGAATTGCGCTGGGAAAATCCTGTTATGCAAGGCGAATACAATGTGGCTTTCATGGTGGAAGAGTGGCGTCATGGTGTGAAGATTGGCTCTGTCATCCGCGATATGCAGATCCTGATTTCGAATTGCAGCAACAATTTGCCTGAAATCCAGTGCGATGATCAGTATTGCCTTGTGGCTGGCCAGCAGTTGGACTTCATCATCTCGGCTTCCGACCCTGATGGCGACAATGTCAGTCTATCTGCTTCTGGTGCGCCTTTGGAAGTTGCGGTAAGCCCTGCTTTACTCAATCCTCCGACAGCTTTCGGACTACAGCCTCAGATAGAATTTCTTTGGAACACTAACTATGCCCATATCCGCAATACACCATATCAGTTGGTGATTCATGCCAAGGATGATGATACCCCCGTCAGCTTGACCAATGTTAAGACGGTGACCATCAACGTGATGGCTCCAAAGGTACAGAACTTTTCCGCAGAGGTCCGTGGTCATGATGTGGTGCTCAGTTGGATGGCTTACCCTTGTTCCAATGCATCTGCACTTCTGGTCTATCGCAAGGCGGGCTGTGATGGCTATGTGCCTGATGAATGCGAGACAGGCATTAGAAATGGTTACCAGCTTGTCGCCACCTTGAATGATGTCCACTCCACCTCTTTTGTTGAACACGACCTTTCCCAAGGTGTCGAATATGAATACCGTATTTTGGCACAATTCCCTGATGGTGCCTTGGGCATAGTCAGTGATGCGGCTTGCGTGACGTTGAAAAATGATAGTCCATTGATGACGCATGTCTCCAACGACAGCATCGACCTCATCTCAGGCCATGTTGTCACTGGTTGGACTCAACCTAAAGATGTTGATGACCAATTTGTTGCGCCTTTTAGCTATGCCTTGACCCGCATCCTTGATGGAGAGGCAACTGTAGTCTACGAAGGTGCCGACACGACTTTTCTTGACGCAAATGTTGATTTGGTGGAGGTGCCTACCATATTATATAAGGTACAGATGTGCGATGCCAACCAGCAGTTGATGGGGACAAGTGCTATGGCATCAGCCGTTATGCTCTCGGTGAGCGGAACCAACGATGAGGCTATGCTTACTTGGACTGAAGCTGTGCCTTGGATTGTCGACAGCACTCAAGTCCTGAAGGAAGTGGAAGACCGTTTCGTGAGAATTGCTACAGTGATGGACATGGCCTATACCGACACCGATGTGGAGAGCGATGAGACTTATCGCTATTATGTTCGCACCTTTGGACATTACACAATGGATGGTATTGTTAGGCCATTGGTCAACTATTCCGCCATTAAGACGGTGCGTATCGGACACGAAGAGCCTACGGAAGCGTTTTCTTACACCTTACCCAATGTTTTCACGCCCAATGGCGATGGCTACAATGATGTCTTTGAACCCAAAGTGACGGGTGCAGATTTGATTGTCAGTGCCAAGATGGTCATCTTCAATCGTTGGGGCAACATCTTGTGCGATACCGATGATCCGCTCATCCAATGGGATGGTAAGAGCAAGCAGACCAAGATGGATTGTCCGTCGGGTACCTATTTTTATGTTACGGATATCACATATGTGGATACAACAGGGGAGAAGACACTGCATCTGCAGGGGTCGATTACCATTGTCCGTTAAAACATGTAGAGACGTGCCATGGCACGTCTCTACCACAATACGATGAATGAAAAATGTAATTAAATACTATTATCTATGAAAATCAAGACATTAATTATGGCGTTGGCCGCATTTTCTTTCATGCTGACAGCTTGTGAGAATAAAACCAACAAAGAGCAAAACACCGAAAACCAGACCGAAACGGTTGTGGAAGAACTACCTGAAGAGGCTTTTATGGATGATCCAATTGAAATCGTCCGTAGCGTATGGGAGTTGGCTCCGATTCCGGTCGCCCCTGCCGAAGGAATGGCTGACATTGAGCGTTTTGCACTCTCTTTCTGCAATGAGTATTCCAATTATGTGCCCAACAAGGTGCTCTACGACTATCTCAAAGACCAAGCGAAGTTTAAAGAGGATCTGGAGAAAATCGGTTTTGGTTTTAATGTCGACAATCAGAAAGAAGAGGGATACATATTGTGTCGTGCCGAGACGCAGTTTTCCCAAGATACGGATTGCCGTTGCTGGAAACGCGACAATGGTCGTACCCTCGTGGCTTTCTGGATGGAAGAAGCTTCTGAGTCGGGTGATGATGATGAACTCTTGGTTTTCTACGATTACGACCCTGCCACCAATACCATGACTCCTGAGCTGGGACTGGGCAAGAAGGTGGCTGAAGCCATGGCCCAATACGACGGTGGTTATACTGTCAGACTGCAGGATCAAGAAATCATCGGTCACAAAATCAATGTCGAAGAAGACAATTGCGAAAACACCGTTTATAGTCTCCGCTGGAATGGAAACGATTTCAGCCTTGAGAAGACCGAAGAATAATCACGGTGAATAGGTAGAGACGTAGCGCGCTACGTCTCTACAACAAACACAAAAAAACGTAGAGACGTGCCATGACGCGTCTCTACAATTTTTTTTGGTATTGCTTCGCAAGAAATTTTAAATAATCGATTTAAAAATCATTCAAAAATCTCAAATGGATTTTATTTTGATTTTTTAAAAGATTTTCTTCTGATTTCTTTGCCGCAGGCAAATCCCACAATCAATATTTCATCATCTCAATGAGGTCGACCATTCTGTTGGAATAACCCCATTCGTTGTCGTACCACGACATGATCTTCACCATCTTGCCCATCACCATGGTGCTTTGGGCATCGAAGATGCTGCTGTGTGGGTTGTGGATGACGTCGCAGCTCACGATGGGATCCTCGGTGTATTCGAGAACACCCTTCATCGGGCCTTCAGCGGCTTCCTTCATGGCGGCATTGATCTCTTCCTTCGTGGCTTCAGTCTTCAAGGTGCAGACAAGGTCGACAAGTGAACCGGTCGGCGTAGGAACGCGGACGGCGATGCCGTCGAGTTTGCCATTCAGTTCGGGGATGACGATACCTACAGCTTTGGCGGCACCAGTGGTAGTGGGGATCTGCGACATGGCGGCGCTACGGGCACGGCGCAGGTCGCTGTGCGGACCGTCGAGGATGACTTGGTCGTTGGTGTAGCTGTGGATGGTGGTGATG
>CACXXW010000070.1 GCA_902771635.1 uncultured Bacteroidia bacterium
CAAGGTTCTTCTGCCTCCATTGGGAAGACCGTCGGTCGTGTTATGTATGATTCAACCATATAAATTCCGATTTATCTGTTTCGCAATTCGGCTGCAAAGTTAATAAAAAGCAATTCAGAAACGGGCGAAATCTACTATCTGCTCCTCTTGAACGAAAATTACTGCGGCAGCATCTGCCCCTTCCTAGTAACGATAGCCTGAAGCAGATAAATGACTGCAATAATTGCACCTATCACATACGGTGACAGATGAGCCGCCGCTGCGATAGGCGAAACAATCAGGGGGGAGAGGAACTGTCCCAAATAAAGAGCCGTTGAAAGCAGCGGCATCACCGTGGTGGCGGCTTCCTTGCCCGCTTTCACGCTTCCGATGGTGTTCAGATAGGGAACACCGATGCCGTTGGCGATGCCGATGAGTGCCGAGCCAAGCAAAAGAAGTGACAATGAAGTCCCTCCGGCAAGGCATAAATATCCCGCCATAAAGCCGATGGGAGCAGCGTATTTCATCTGTGCGGCAAAGCGTTTCATCATTGCGCCAAAAACCAAGCCTACCAAGAAAGCCACCACATCCAAGCCCATCATCACCAAGGTGATTCCCGTCACCGAAAGCATCCCGGAGGCCGTCAGCGCGAAGTTGGTGGGGTAGATGAAGAAAAGGATCATCACTAAGAACATGCCCACGACCGAGGGGTGGAATTTATTTAGAAGCGACAACGAAATGCCCCCTTTGTTTGACAATCGCTCATTAGGCAGGAAAAGCATGACGAGTACCACGGCGATGAGACCAAGCAGATACACCAAGAAGGCGTAGTTCCAACTGACTGCCGCCAGCATTCCCGCGAGGAAAGTGGCCACCACGCCGCCCATTTGGTTCATGGCAGCGGCAAGACCCATCAGTCGTGCTTGCTCCTCGGGAGGGAAATAGTAGGCCAAAAGACCCGTGGAAAGCGGCATGATCATGCCCACACTCACGCCTAACAAGGCCCTGAGTACCAGCAACACAACGATGTTATCAGCAAAAAAGGCTCCGCTTCCTGCCACCACATAAAGCAGCAGACCGCAAAGGGCGATGGTGCGGGTGCGCATCACGCGACATAGCATCGGGAAACAGAGGTTGGTGAGGATGATGAACAGCGCGGGCATACTCACCACAAACTGGATGAGCAACGGATTGGCATCAGCGAAATGGGCGCTGATGGCGTTCAAGGCAGGTGCGACGGCGGCTCCCGCCATCACGGTCAGCAGCGACATCGAAAGGATGGTCGCAACAAGAATCTTTGGATTGGATGAATCTCTCTTCATACGTAAGAATCTATTCAATTAAACATGTGTCCAACTGGCATAGTTCTTACAGATTCACCCTATGATTCGGCTACCGACACGCTCGCCGAAAAACGGGTGCAAAAGTACGGAAAAACGAGGAAAGGGTGTTCCTCTCTAGATGAAAAAATGTCTTTTAACTGCAATTAGACACCTTATGCAGCGAGGCTTTGGAACGCCTGATGAACCAGCCTTGCCACACCCGATGTTGAAATTGTAATAACATTGTAACATCATCGTCCTGTGGCTTCAATGAAAAGCTGTATCTTTGTGCTCGATTGGTACTTTTTCTAAAGCTTACTAAACCAATGAATTTATGAAGATTCTTGTTGTCGATGACGAGTTGGATCTCTGCGAGATTCTGCAATTTAACCTTGAAACCGAGGGATATGAGGTCGTGACAGCCAATTCTGCGGAAGAGGCATTCAAACTTCCTTTGCAGGAATATGCTTTGATTCTCTTGGATGTGATGATGGGCGAAATGTCAGGATTCCAGATGGCGCGAAAGATTAAGGAAAACCCAGCAACGGCGCAGATCCCCATTATCTTCATCACAGCTCTCGACGACGAAGACAACACGGTCAAGGGGCTTAACATCGGTGCCGACGACTATATTACCAAGCCGCTGAGCATAAAAGAGGTGAAGGCAAGGGTAAAAGCGGTGCTGAGGAGGTCATATTCCCGACCATTTCAAGAAAATACCACTGACAATAAACTTTGTTACGGAACCATCATCATCGATTTAAACACCAAAACGGCCACACTCGACGGCGAGGAATTGGCGCTTACTAAGTTGGAGTTTGAATTGCTGTCGTTCTTTCTCCGTAACCCCGACAAGGTGTTTTCGCGCGAGGAGTTGCTTAAACAATGTTGGCCGCAAGATGTGTATGTGCTTGACCGCACCGTGGATGTCAACATCACGCGTCTCAGAAAGAAGATTGGGCGCAATGGCAAACAGATTAAAACTCGAATCGGCTATGGCTACTGCTTTGAGGAAAAGTAAATCGTTTCAGAAGAACCTGTTCTTCAGCATTGGCGGTATTTTTCTGCTGTTTGCCGTTTGTTTCAGCGTGTATCAATACCAACGCGAAAAAGAATACAAAATAGACATTCTTCACTCACGCTTGCAGATGTACAATTATGAGCTGATGCAGTCTTTGGGTGAGCAAGGCATCCTTTGGACTCACTGCCCAACCATCTGAAACGCACTGAAGTGCAAGAGGCTTTGGCTCATGGCAACGGGTATGACATCAAGCGGACTTCTGAATCCACTCACGAAACCTATTTCTATTCTGCCACGCGGTTTGGTGACTTGGTTGTCCGTTCCGCCGTGCCCTATTCCGCCGAACTGACGGAATCGTTAAAAGCAGACAACACCTTTATCTATTTCACCATTGCGCTGACCTTATTGTTGGCCATTGCACTCTATTTGAACACGCGCCGAATCAGCCGACACATCGGTCATCTGCGGGAGTTTGCGATAAAAGCAGAGGAAGGCAAGGAACTTGACCACGAGTTGGAACGGAGGTTGCCGGATGATGAATTGGGCGAGATTTCCCACACTATCATTACCTTATACTGGAAACTGCGCCATAGCGAGGAGGACAAGCTCCGCCTCAAACGCCAGCTCACCCAAAATGCTGCCCACGAGCTGAAAACCCCTGCCGCCAGCATACACGGCTATTTGGAGAGCATCCTTGACCATCCCGATATGCCTCAGGACAAACGTCAGCATTTTCTGGAACGCTGCTATGCCCAAAGCGAGCGCATGAGCAAATTGCTCATGGACATGTCGCAACTTACACGTTTGGATGAAATGCCGACAAGTCTTTCAATAAACAAAGAAAACAACAATGCCATTGATATTGTGCCAATTATTTACAATGTATTGGAAGACACTGCCTTGCAATTAAAAGACAAAGGCATTGAGCCCGTCGTCGAACTTCCTGCGAGCATCATCATTTCTTCACCTTTTGCCGAACCAGAGAGTTTGATTTACAGCCTATTTCGCAACCTTGTGGACAATGCCCTTGCCTACGCCACAGGAGCCACTCGAATTCTCATCACCTACGATAACGGCGAGTTTTCCGTTGCCGACAACGGCGTAGGGGTTCCGCCACAACATCTCCCTTATCTTTTTGAACGTTTCTATCGCGTCGACAAAGGCCGCTCTCGCAAACTTGGAGGCACAGGTCTCGGCCTGGCCATCGTTAAAAACACCGTTGTCGCCCTCGGCGGAACCATCACGGCGCTACCCACGCATGGCGGCGGACTGACTGTTAAGTTTACGCTTGGGGGATAACATTGCAATGCTTTTGTAATACAACCGCAACACGCCTGTAACTTCAAGTGTGTTCCTTTGCCACGTATTCGAAAAACAGACAATGTGAACAAAGATAGTAACAAAAGCAAGTTTGTCGATTGGCTGGTATTTGTAATCCTCCTCGCATTAACTTTTGTGCTTATGTACTTGGAGATTATTGTTGCATCGACGGACAAACTGTAAAACACCAAACACATGAACATTCTATTTCTCGGAATAGTGGTATTCCTTATTATCCTTGCCGTTTTCGACCTTGTGGTGGGCGTGAGCAACGACGCTGTGAACTTCCTGAACTCTGCCATCGGCGCCAAAGTGGCGAGACACAAAACGATTGTAATCGTTGCGGCTATTGGCGTATTTGCTGGTGCCGCCATGAGCAACGGCATGATGGACGTAGCTAGGCATGGCATCATGACTCCACAATACTTCTCGTTCTACGATGTGATGTGCGTGTTTCTGGCCGTGATGGTGACGGATATAGTGCTGCTCGACATATTCAACACGCTCGGTATGCCGACATCAACCACCGTCTCGATGGTGTTTGAACTGCTGGGGGGAGCCTTCGCCATCGCCCTGCTATGGATTCACAGTGGGGCAAGAGCGGCTGACGGAACTCCACTCTCATTAGGCGACCTGCTGAACACGGAGAAAGCCATCTCGGTTATCCTAGGCATTTTCCTTTCAGTAGCAATCGCGTTTGTCCTCGGTACATTGGTGCAGTGGGTGGCGCGGCTGGTGTTCACCTTCACATATCGTGTGAACGGAAGGACCACTAACCAGACGGGCCAAATGGGAGGACTCGTTGCATTGTCGTTGAAGATTGGCATATTTGGTGGACTATCGGTGACGGTCATCGTCTGGTTTCTGCTTATCAATGGTTTGAAAAGCAGCAGCCTAATGACCCCAGAGTTGAAAGATATCATCAACCAGAATACCTGGCTGGTTATCGGCGGAGGCATTGTGTTGTTCTCCGTGCTGATGACCATATTGAGCGCAATGAAACTGCCTGTGTTGAAGTTCGTGGTATTGCTGGGCACATTCGCCCTGGCAATGGCATTTGCCGGCAACGACCTCGTGAACTTCGTAGGCGTACCGCTGACAGGGCTTGAGGCCTATCAAGACTATACGGCAAAAGGCAATGGCGACGCAAAGGGCTTTATGATGCAGTCATTAATGGAGAGCGCTCATACACCTGCCCTTTATCTCATCGCGGCTGGTGTGGTGATGGTGCTCGCACTGGTATTCTCGAAAAAGGCACAAAATGTGGTGAAAACTTCAGTTGACCTCTCCCGTCAAGATGAGGGTGACGAGATGTTCGGTTCGAGTGGTGCCGCTCGTTCTTTGGTACGGACTACTCAAAAGGTGGCAACTGCTGTCGCAGCATTGATACCCAATCGCATAAAGAAATGGATTGACTCGCGCTTTAATGCCGACGAAGCAGTATTACCTAATGGTGCAGCATTTGACCAAATTCGTGCAGCAGTCAATCTTGTTCTCGCAGGACTTCTTGTCGCTCTCGGTACCAGCATGAAACTGCCGCTCTCCACGACATACGTTACCTTTATGGTGGCCATGGGAACCTCGCTTGCCGACCGTGCATGGAGCCGCGAAAGTGCCGTGTTTCGAATTACAGGCGTATTGAGCGTCATCGGCGGATGGTTTCTCACTGCTGGCGCGGCGTTCATCTTGTGTTTCCTCGTCACCATTGTATTGCATTTTGGCTCATTCGTGGCGATGTTTTTAGCCATTGCGCTGGCTGTCGTGTTAATCATCCGAAGCAATCGACGCTTTGAAAAGAACAACAAGAGCAGTGAAACTGACGTGTTGTTTAAGGAAATCCTTCGAACCAACGACAAAACTGAATGTTGGAAAATGCTTTGTAAACATGTGAACTATATCACCATTGACAACCTACAATTTGTGGTAAATCATTATGAGACATTAACTACGGCTTTCTTATTGGAAGACTACCGTATGCTAAAGCATGCCGTTGTTCAGCTTGAGAGTCAACGAAAAGAGATTAAGCGACAAAGGCGGAAACAAATTATTGCTATGCGCCGTATAGACCCTGTGCTCAGCGTGGAAAAAGGCACATGGTACTTCCTCACGATCAATTCCCTCGCGCAAATGGTGTATTGTTTGAAACGCATGGGTGAACCGTGCTTGGAACATGTAGGCAATAATTTTTGTCCAATTCCCATCAAATATGTCAACGAATTTTTCTCCCTACGCGATGAGATTGTACGCATTTTTAACCGAGCTATTCTTTCTAAAACCAGCAGCCAAATTCGCGATGACGCAGCAAAACTCCAAGCCACTCTTTCCGATTACCGTAATGTAATCATTAAGGATATTCAAACAAAGCAACTCAACATAGAGAGCATGACCGTTTTCCTCAACCTTGTCCAGGAGTCACAGGAACTAGTCAGCGCCTTGCGCCATGCGATGAGAGGCAAAAACAAGTTTGAGGAATAGGAAAAAAGCCACGAAAGCCTAACTGGCATAGTTCTTACAGATTCACCCTATGATTCGGCTACCGACACGCTCGCCGAATTCGGGTGCAAAAGTACGGAAAAACGAGGAAAGGTTGTTCTCTCTTGAATGAAAAAACACGATTAGCACCGATCCTTATTGTCCGCTCTGTTTCTTGAACTCCTTCGGCGACAAACCCGTGTGCCTTCTGAAGTACTTCCCGAAGGTTGAGGTGTCGGGGAAGTGGAGGTGGTCGCTGATTTGGCTGATGGTCATGTCGGTATTGGTCAGCATGGCCTTGGCTTCGAGCATCACATAGTCTTCGATCCAGTCGCCAGCGGTCTTGCCTGTCACAGTCTTCACGGTGGCGGC
The DNA here is from genome assembly GCA_902771635.1 of uncultured Bacteroidia bacterium. Classification (GTDB taxonomy): domain Bacteria; phylum Bacteroidota; class Bacteroidia; order Bacteroidales; family F082; genus Limimorpha. The sequence continues at coordinate 6,487 of CACXXW010000070.1, forward strand.
AAGATATTTCGATGAAATGCACAATTCTTGAGCGTAGAAGTCGAGTTGCCGCTCTTGCCTGCAATGCATCTGCACCAATTTCAGGAAACCGTCAACCAGTTGCTCGCCTCGGCTGTGCGCAACTGTTTCGGGTCGCTGGTGGAAGAAGTAACCCGCTCCGAAAAAGAAGGCACGAGTCAGGTTGACTGCCGTTTCCATCAGGAAGGGATGATCGGGGAATTGCGAGAGGCGCTTCACCATTTCACAAAACTGCAACATCGTGGCAAGCGCTTCCTCGTTGAGCGGGATGACGCGCTGCGACTGAAAGGTCTGCATCAGGTCGAAGTCCACCTTGATGTTGAGTCGATCGGTGAAGCGTTCCGACATCAGCACCACCATGCCCTCAAGGTCGTCGCTCGACTCGGTGAACTCAAGGATTTGGTCGGGCAAGAGGATGCTCATGCAGGGAGCCATGGCTTCGATGTCCATGAGGTTGCACCGCCCCCGCAAATAACCTTTTTTCAGGAAGATGCACACGGGCATAGCAGTGCGGAAATAAGGCGGGAAGACACGCTTCACATCAAAATGGTCGGCGATAAGGAGTTCATTGCCAAGATGATACACATGTTCAAGGTTCATGTCACCCAACCCCAACATCGTGGTTTTATTTATGGAATTCTTTTTGGCCATCTTTTCCAATTATTGATGCAAAAATAGTCAAAAAAGATTGTTATTATCAAAATTCATGTGTTTTTGACTATAATTCAGGGAAAATAGCCCTATTTCACCTCAATCAACTGCTGTACTTTTGCAGCGTCTAAACAAGCCAAACTTTAGAATTATGAGTAACAACATGCAAAAAATGGCCGACACAGTAAAGAGCGGCTACCAGAAGATTGAAGACGGCGTGGTAAGTGGATACAAGGCCATCGAGAACGGTGTGGTGGGCGGTTTCACTCGCATCAGCGATGCATTCGTGAAGAAATTCCTCATGCACGAAGGTGAAACATTAGAAGAAGCCAAGGCTCGCATTGCCCGCGAGGAAGAGGCGTTGAATCGTGAAAAACAAGGGAATCAATAAAGCATATTCGATATGCGTTTGTTGAGATCAATCGTCGTAGGAGTGATGTTCATTCTTACGTCATTTTTATTGTGTCCCTTATCTGCCCAGACCACCGGTGCTGAAGGCGTGGTGAAAGATGCGACAACGGGTGAAACACTGCCCTCGGTGCAAGTCTATTTCGCGGGGACAACCATCGGCACCATCACTAATCTTGACGGTAACTTCCGGATTGAGAACAGCCAAGGGTTGGTGACTTTATCGTTCCAAATGTTGGGTTATAAGACACAGATTGTCAACTTAAAAGCCAATCGCGTGACCAAAGACCTCAACATTGAATTGCAACCCGATGTGTATGGTTTGAAGGAGATTGTGGTGAAGCCCCAACGTCTCAGCCGCGAGGAACGTTACCGTCGTAAAGGCAATCCGGCAGTGGAATTGATCAGGAAGGTGATTGCTCACAAGGATGCACACCGAATCGAATCGGCAGAGTGCTTTAAGGCAAATAGTTACGAAAAACTCATCATGGCACTCGACAAGTTTGATGTTGACTTTGAGAACAGCAAGTTTTGGAGTCAGTTCAAGTTTTTAGAGAAATACATCGACACGGCGCAGTTCAACACTTCACCTACCATCACCGTCTCATTGCGCGAGACCTTGGCCGAAGAATACCACCAAAGCCATCCACAATCGGATAGAAAGTACGTCAAAGCCAAACGCTTCCAAGGCGTTGACGACATCCTCGACCGTGAAGGTCTGGCCTCCAACATCGACGCAATGTTCACCAAGGTCAACATCTTCGACAACGACATTGAGATTATGCTCAACCGCTTTGTCAGCCCGCTTTCGTCAGCCTTGGCGGTTTCGTATTACCATTATTACATTATAGACACTCTCGACGTGGAAGGCGACCGTTGCATTGACCTTGCCTTTGCCCCGGTCAATCCGGAAAGTTTCGGTTTCACGGGACATCTTTACATCTTGAATGACAGCACTTATGCCTTGAAGAAATATTCCATCGTCGTGCCTCCGCACATCAATATGAACTTTGTGAGCGATTTGGCCATCGAACAATCATTTTTCCAACTGCCTAATGGCCTCTGGGCGAGCGAGAAAACCAACACCTATGTGCGGTTTTACATATTCAAGAATATGCGACAAATCTATGCTCGAAACAGCCTTTACCAATATGACTACGAACTTGGCGCTTTGCCACCTGACACGCTTTTTGGCGCGATGGGAAGCGACGAGGTGATGGCCGACAGTGCCCGAAAATACCAACGTGAGGCTTGGAACGCCATGCGCCCCGAACCTTTGAGCGGCAAGGAAGCCGTCATTGACAGCCTTTTGCCCGAATTGCGGCGCATTCCACGTTTCGATGCCACCATCCGTGCCATTGAAATCGTCGCCTCGGGTTATGTGGCCACCAATGCCGACCGTAGCAAAAGCAAATTCGATTTTGGTCCCGTGTTTAATACGGTCAGTTACAACTCGTTGGAAGGCGTCCGTCTCCGCGTAGGCGGCATGACCACCACCAACCTGCATCCCAAATGGTTCATGAACGGCTATATGGCTTTCGGCTTTCGCGACCTCCGATTGAAATACAATGCCACACTTGTCCGTAGTTTCAACGAGAAGGACTATCACCCTTATGAATCGTTGCGCCATGCCCTTTATTTGACTTCCTACTACGATGTGGAAGTACCAGGCCAGACGTATTCCCTGTTTGATCGCGACAATGTTTTCATGTCGTTCAGTATGGGCAACCCGACCCAAAGGATGCAATACGTGAGGCGCACCAAAATCCAATACGAGAAAGAGTGGGCCAACCGTTTCAGCATCAACATTTGGCTGCAACACGAAAATAACGAAGCCGCAGGCGACCTTCATTATGAGCGTATCAATTCCGATGGTTCGCTAAGCAATGTGAAGTATTACAACAACTTGGAATACGGACTGCAACTGCGTTTTGCGCCTGGAGAACCGCTCTATAACAACCGTCTTGGCAAAGAATCGCCGTTCAATTTGGCCAAGGATGCACCCGTCATCAGTCTCACCCACACTATGGGTTTGATGGAGAACCGTTTCTTCTACAACCGTACTGAAATCTCTGCTGAAAAACGCTTTTGGCTCTCGGCCTTCGGCCATATTGACGCAACCGTGCAAACCGGCATCATTTGGAATCAAGTGCCTTATCCAAAGTTATATATCCCCAACAGCAACCAGAGCCTGTTTCTCACCCCCAAATCGTTCAGCCTCATGCAGCCGATGGAGTTCATGATGGACCAATACGTGGCCTTCTTCGGCACTTATTACCTGAAAGGTTGGATATTGAACCGTGTGCCTTTAATCAAGAAGTTAAGGCTCCGTGAAGTGTTGGCTTTCAATGCCGTATATGGAGGTCTGTCACAAAAGAACAACCCTTTGCTTATGCACGAAGGCCTTTATGTTATGCCCGAGGGCTGTTCCCCGATGGGAAAAACACCTTACATGGAGATGAGTGTGGGAGTGGAAAACATACTGAAGTTCATCCGCGTTGATTGGGTACGCCGACTCAGTTACACAGAAGGTCTTTCAGCCAAGGAGAAAAACGGTGTCAGGCTTACGTTTAGACTTACCTTTTAACATAGAAAACAAGTATTTACAAATATGAAAACACATAAAACCCTTCTTTTTGCCATCGCCTTTATGATGGCAATTCCAGCCACAGCCCAAACGGAAAACGAAACGAAAGCGTCCGTCGTCAACTGGGGCTTGAAAATGCAGGCCAACGCTTCCAACATTGTGTTGCATCATGTATATGAGGACTTGCACAGCAACATGAACCTTGGCGGCGAGTTGGGCGCGTTCATCGATTTCAACATCAGCGAGCATTTCCTCATCCAGTTCAATTGGATAGGCTTTGCCGAACACACCAACTTGGTCAACAACGACTTGCGCGACCAACTTTGGACATTGGGCATCGAGATTCCTATTTATGCCTTGGCTCGATTCGGTAGCGAAAAGACGGGTTATATCTATTTTGGAGGAGGACCGTTCACCGAGTTCTCACTGCATGGCATCATGGACGGCGACAGCGGCAAGATGAACCCTTACAAACATGTGGTCGGCGTCAACGACCAAGGCGAGGAGGAGTTCGCCCTGTCCGACAACCATTCGGGACTGGGCATTTACATCGGTTATGAATTGCCCTGTGGATTGCAATTCAATGCGTCCTATCAGCACAGCATCTCCGACATCCTTGCTTTCAAGCACCAAAGCACTATGAGCGCTCGCCCGCAGAAACTTGTTTTGGGGTTGGGATGGAGGTTTTGATGTTTTCTTGTTTTTGAACGAAGTCGGGGTTGCTTGCCATGATGGGTTTTATAGAAGTCGTTGATAAAAATCCCTATCAATATCCTTAAATACATTGAAAACCACTTGTTTGATGCTGCTATCGGGATGTTCGGTCAAGTAATCTTTGACGGTTTGTACGGCGATTTCGGCGGCCAACTGATTCGGGAAGCGGAACTCACCCGTTGAAATGCAGCAGAAAGCGACGCTGTCAAGATGGTTTTCATCGGCTAATTGCATGATGGAACGGTAGCAAGAGGCCAACTGTTCCTTTTGCAATAGGTTTGGAATGCCTGTCGGAATAATCGGCCCAACCGTGTGTATGACATACTTGCACGGCAGGTTGTAAGCCTTTGTGATTTTGGCCTGACCAGTTGGCTCCTCGTGACCTTGTTGGAGCATCAGTTGATAACACTCCTCGCGCAATTGCACACCCGCTGCGGAATGAATGGCATTGTCGATGCACTTATGCAATGGATGGAAGCAGCCTAACATCTGGCTATTGGCCGCGTTGACGATGGCGTCTACCTTTAATCGGGTGATGTCGCCTTGCCAAACCAATAATTGTTTGTCGGTAGAGACGTAGCGCGCTACGTCTCTACAATCGTCCAATTCCACGACACCTTTTTCTAGCAGTTGCGCCTGCAATTCCTCGTCCTGCAAACGCAGAAATTCCTCGCTGATGGGTTTCGGCCAGCGCACATTACGTAAAGCACGAAACAAGTCACGTTTGCCTTGCAAATCCGATGGAATCTCCATCTCGGAATATTGCGGGTCTTCTTTCAGAAGATATTCTATCAAATAGTCCAAACGATTCATCATCAACAATTAAACGATTAAACAATCAACACTTCAACAATTCCTCTAATACTTCTCCAATATCCCCATCAATCACAATCGACCTGTCCTTGATTTGTTCCACCGTGAACGCCTCGCCAAGGTTGATGGTGGCGTAGGTGGCCTCGGGGTTTTTGTAGGTCATCTGCATGAATGGCAGTTTGATGATGGTCGGGGTGTTGCTCCCTATGCCTAAGTCCCAAAATAGGATTTTGCCGTGTTGGTGACCGTTCACGAAATTGAGGTAACGCTGTGCGGCTTTGTGCCAGCCCTCGTCCTCCACAAAGGTCTCGTCGGAACGCAGGTTAACCTTCATAGGGCCGCCGCAGACGGGACAATGGGGAATCAATTCAGTCGGAATTTTCATATCATTTTGCGACGCAATCATTTTCCTAATGGTTTCCTCATTGTCGTAGGTCTTTTGGTGACAAGGTTTCGCACATTGGAACAGCCCATAGTCGCCTTGGGTGTAGAACAATCGTTGTTTGTCGAAGCCCGCCTTTTGGAATTGGTGGTCGACATTGGTGGTGATGACGAAATAGTCCTTGTCCTTCACCAGTTTCAATAGGTTGTCGTAAACGGGTTTCGGGGCAGGCACATAGCGGTTGTAATAGATATGACGGCTCCAATACCCCCAATGCTCCTCTTCGGTCGGGAACTGATGGAACCCCGCCGTGTACATGTCGGTAAAGCCGTATTTCTCGATGAAATCGGAGAAATACTTTTGGAAGCGTTCGCCATTATAGGTGAAGCCAGCCGAAGTGGAAAGGCCAGCACCTGCACCGATGACGACGGCGTCGGCATCGAGTAAGGTTTTATGCAGTTTTTCTGTTTCCATAGAAAGAAAGCAAGTTGCTTTCACAAAACGCGGAAGCAACTTGTTTATTGTTGGTTAGTAAATTGATTTCCTTATTTGTACATGGCTTCCGCCAACGGAGCGATGGCACCAGGCATATCGGGGAAGGCTTCTTTCAAAGCCATCGTGAACGAAGCCGCATTGGACTTTTCGGCGCGCAATGCTTCAACGGCAGGTTTTTCCACCAATCCACCATGTCCACCGATGTAATATTTGCAACCAGAATCAAGGGCCTCTTTCGTGGCTTTCAATTCCGCATCGATGGCATCTGCATTGCCCAATTGAAGCGGACTCATGTGGGCGGGGTAATATGCCCAATGGCTATAATACACCTGTCCACCTATGATAATGCTGGCACCGGGGAAGTCGCTTGCCGCGCCGTGCTCGAAACGGAAGTCAACGCCAGCATAGTTTTGCGTGCTGCCAAAAGGAACCTCCGTGGCTTTTTGCGTCGGCAAATCGACCATTGTGTCGCCAAACGATTGTGCAAAGCCTTTCATCATGCCACCATAGATAGGGCCTTCAATAAAAGCGGGCATCCCTTCGGGCATGACGATGGGCAATTGGTCGCTGCCACCCAAATGATAGTCGGTGATGTCGGTGACGATGGGCTTGCCAAGAGCCTTGATGTACTCGCCAAATTCAGCCGCATTGACCTTGAACAAAGGGTACTCCATCACTACAAGGCCCTTTTCACCCTCGATGATAAACGAGGTATCGGTCATCACATCGTTGCTGTTGTAAACATGCAGGCGGAATCCATTCAATTCATACGCCTGAAACTGACCTACTTTCTTCTTTGTATTTTCCATTTTTGAAAAGTTTAATTATTTGATTTAATGTGCTTTATCCTATCGTTAATGATGCTTTCCTGATGTTCAATGCCCCATAAAATCAATGCATCCAAATG
>CACXXW010000071.1 GCA_902771635.1 uncultured Bacteroidia bacterium
TGGCAGGCTCAGTGTTGTTGGCGATAGCTTCAATCTCAGCCTGTTGCTCAGCTATGCCAGCCTCAAAGGCAGGCAGGTAGTGTTCATTCTTGATTTGGTCGAATGGCGGCACTTGGAAGGGTGTCGTGTATTCGGTGAGGAAGGGATTCGGGCTCTCGGCCTCGGGTTTTTGTTCTGGCTTGGAGGTGCACGAAGCCAATGTGATGACGCTTAAAGCAATCATGTTGATGAGTTTTTTGGTCATTGTATAGAAATTTGGTGTGATTTAACTCCGTTTTATCTTCGATTTCTGCGCTGCAAAGATAAAAAATGTTATTTTTTTTCTTGGCGAAAAGTAAAAACATTATCTTTGTAGTCAGTTTTTTATGCAAATTTTGAAATAAGATATATGAGTTACATTTCCTGGGATAAGAAAAAACTGGTCAATCTAGAGTTTACGCTCAATCGTGAAGTGCTGCGTTCCAACGCTTTAGGTGCGTTCCTTGCCACCACGGTGATTGGCTGTAACACGCGAAAGTACCACGGTCTCTTGGTGGTTCCTCAACCGCAACTGGACAACAACAACCATGTTTTGCTGTCGAGCCTTGATGAGACCATCATCGAGAATAAGGAGGAATTCCACCTTGGCGTACACATGTACCCCAATGGTGTCTTTGCTCCGCGTGGGCATAAATACCTCCGTGACTTCACTGCCGACCCTATGCCGAAGCTAACCTATCGCATCGGCAATGTGGTGTTGGACAAGGAGCTGATTTTCTCCTCCACTGAGGCACGACTCTTTGTGCGCTACACGCTTCGCGAAGCCGTGGTGCCCATCACCTTGCGTGTGCTGCCTTTCTTGGCCTTCCGCAATGTCCACATGCTGACCCACGAGAACCATGAGGCCAGCCGCAAGGTTGAATTGGTGAAAAATGGTGCTTCTTGGCAGCTCTATAAAGACTATTCAAGACTGTACCTGCAATTTTCAAAGGCTGCGCAATACACTCATGTACCTCATTGGTATTATAATATGTTCTATATCCGCGAACAAGAGCGTGGCTATGAAGCCGCTGAGGATCAGTTTGTGCCGGGTTTCTTCGAGTTGCAGATGAAACAAGGTGACACGGTAATTCTCTCGGTGAGTCTCAAGGAAGAAAGCCCTGCGTCCATCAAGCGTCAATGTGAGGCCGAGGTCAAGAGGCTGTTGCCTCAGCATAGCTATGAGGAGTGTCTTGTGAAGGCTGCCGACCAATTCATCATTCACGATGATCAAGGCACTCGACTTTGGGCTGGATTCCCGTGGTTTGGTTCATGTAGCCGCGACACCTTCCTCGCTTTGCCAGGCATTGCTTTGGCACAAGGCGACGAGAAGACCTTCAAGGACGCATTGGATTACTTGGTTTCAAGGATGCAAGGTCCCTTCTTCCCGCACCGTTACTACCAGAAGAGCCTGTATTTCACAGCGGTCGATTCACCCCTGTGGTTTTTCTATGTGCTGCAACTCTACGAGAAGATGCTCGGCAAGGACAAGAAGGATATCTGGAAGAAATACAAGAAACCTTTGACGACAATATTGGAGAGTTTCATTACGGGTACCGACTTCAATGTGCATACGCTCGACAACGGCTTGCTCTATGCAGGCAATCGTGACTTGGCTCTGACTTGGATGAATGTTTTTGCCCAAGGCAAACCTTGGACACCACGCACAGGCTTGGCAATTGAAGTCAATGCACTTTGGTATAATGCATTGTGCTATGGTGTGGAACTGCTCAAGGAAGCTGAACCGAAGAGCCCGCTGCTGAAGAAATGGCAAGCTTTGGCCAACAAAGTGAAGACCTCATTTGTCGACACCTTCTATAATAAAGAGACCAACGGCTTCTATGACTATGTGAACAGCAACGAGAAAAATGAGCAGGTAAGACCCAATATGATGCTGGCTGCCGCTTTGCCTTGCACTCCGATGACGGAGACGATGCAGAAACGCGCCTTCGACATCGCTCATTCCGAATTGCTGACGACACGAGGCATACGTTCGCTGTCGCCCAACGATGAGAACTACAAGGGCATCAGCATTGGTAGTCACAGCGAACGAGAACGTGCCTACCATAACGGCTCGACATTCCCTTGGCTGATTATGTTCTATGCCGACTTGTCGGTGAAACTGTTTGGAAAGACATCACTGCCCTATCTTGAAGATTTGTATAATGGTTTTGAAGAAGCCATTAAGGACAACGGAATCGGCACGGTGTCGGAAATTTACGATGGCAACCCGCCCTTTGAGGCACGTGGCTGTATTTCGCAGTCGACGAGCGTGGGTGCCTTGCTTTACTTGCATTACCTGATTAAAGAACTAAATAAGAAAGGAGGCTCAAAATGAGAGTCCTGATGTTTGGGTGGGAGTTTCCGCCCCATATTACCGGCGGCCTCGGAACGGCTTGCTTCGGCATGACCAAAGGCCTGGCCAAAAACGATGTGGATGTGCTCTTCGTGGTGCCGCGTGCCTACGGCGATGAGGATGAGACCAATGTGCGTCTGCTCAATGCCAGCGACGTGACCATCGACATCGACCACGAAAAAGACCGTAGCTATTGGGAGCGTGTTCAGTATATGGAGATAGGCTCCAATATCATCCCGTATGTCGGTCCAGAGCAATTTGCCAATGTGTTGGAAAACGACCGTCATGTGGTGGAGCACTTCAACCGCAGCGGCTCGGTGTTTGCACGCAACTACCAATTCTCTGGCAAATATGGCATGAACCTTATGGAGGAAGTGGCACGCTATGCCTTGATTGGCTCATCACTAGCCACGAAATATGACTTCGATGTCATCCACGCCCACGACTGGCTGACCTATTCAGCCGGCATCGCGGCAAAAGAGACCACAGGCAAGCCGCTGGTGGTGCACATGCACGCCACCGAGTTTGACCGCTCAGGTGAGAACATCAACACGGATGTGTACGCCATCGAGCGCAGAGGTATGGAAGCCGCTGACCGTGTCATCACGGTGAGTAACTTGACGCGCAACATTGTTATTAATAAATATGGTATCGACCCCGCTAAGGTAGTGACGGTACACAACGCTGTGGAGCCTAACGACAAGCCCAAGTCGGAATATGAACGCAGCGGTCTTGACGCCAAGGTGGTGACCTTCCTTGGAAGAATCACCTACCAGAAAGGTCCCGAGTACTTCATTGAGGCGGCCTACAAAATTCACCAAGTCGACCCGAGCATCCATTTCGTGATGGCGGGTACGGGCGATATGCTGGAGAAGATGATCCGCCGTGTGGCCCAGCTTGGCATGGGCAGCCATTTCCACTTCACGGGTTTCCTTAAGGGCGAGGCCGTCGACCAGATGTTCGCCATGACCGACGTGTTTGTCATGCCTTCCATCTCCGAGCCGTTCGGCATCGTGCCGTTGGAGGCCATGCGTTTGAATGTGCCAGTGGTCATTAGCAAACAGTCGGGTGTCTCCGAGGTTGTCAAGCACGCCTTGAAGGTCGACTTCTGGGACATCAACGGTCTGGCTGATGCCATATATGGTCTCTGCCACTACAAGCCTTTGGCTGACTGTTTCAAGGATGAAGGCAAGGACGAGGTGGACAGCCTCAAGTGGGAAGCCGCTGCGAAGAAGATTAAGGCGGTGTATGAATCGGTGGTTTAATTAGCGAATAATAAAAAACATACAATATGAGCAAATCAATCTGTTTCTATTTCCAAGTGCATCAGCCTTACAGGCTTCGCACGTATCGTTTCTTCGAAATCGGTAAGAAACATTATTACTATGATGACTACAGCAACCGCATGATTATGCGGCGTGTGGCTGAGAAGTGCTACCTGCCTATGAACGAACTCCTGATGAGCCAAATCGAGAAGTTTGGCGACAAGGTCAAGTTCGCGTTCTCGTTCTCGGGCGTGGTCATCGAGCAGATGGAGCAGTTCGCACCCGAGGTGCTGGAGAGTTTCCAGAAGCTGGTCGCTACGGGTAGGGTAGAGGTGCTCTCCGAGACCTACGCCCACTCGTTGGCTTCATTGTCGAACCCCGATGAGTTCAAGCGTCAGGTGACGGCTCACAAGCACAAGATGAAGGAAGTGTTTGGCGTCACGCCGAAGACCTTCCGCAACACTGAGTTGATTTATAGCGATGAAATCGGTGCAGCGGTGGCTGATATGGGCTACAACCTCATGCTTACCGAAGGTGCCAAGCACATTTTGGGCTGGAAGAGCCCCAACTACATGTACGCCAACGCCATCAACCCCAAGCTGAAGGTGTTGTTGCGCAATTTCAAGTTCAGCGATGAGATTGCCTTCCGTTTCGTGCAGGACGGCTTCCGCGCCGAGGACTTTGTCAACTGGCTCAATGCCTTGCCGGACGAAGAAGAGGTTGTCAACATCTTTATGGATTATGAGACCTTTGGCGAGCATCAATCAGCCGAGACGGGCATTTTCAACTTCATGGATGCTTTGCCTGGGGCCATCTTGAAAGGCAGCAAGTTCAAGTTCGCCACTCCTCAGGAGTTGGCCAAGGCTTTGCAGCCTGTGAGTGCCGTCAATGTGCCCAATGTGTTGTCGTGGAGCGACGAGGAGCGCGACCTCACGGCCTGGCTCGGCAACCCTTTGCAAGATGATGCCTTCCGCGCTTTGTACGATTTGAACACCAAGGTGCATCGTATCAAAGATGAGGAGCTGCAGCAGGATTGGACATTGCTTCAGACCTCCGACCATTTCTACTATATGTGCACGAAGTGGCTCTCCGACGGCGTGGTGCATAAGTATTTCAACCACTATGCTTCGCCGTATGATGCGTATGTCAATTACATGAACGTGCTGACCGACTTCACCGATAGGGTGATGAAACTGTCGAAACGGAAAGTTAAAGCCTAAAATGACTATGGCTCATGGCCAATGACTATGGCTGTTTCATGGAAAAGATGACACTTTACCTTTTGCTTAAAACAGCCATTGTCATAAGCCATAGGCCATAGTTCGAATATGAATTCTCAAAAAAAGAAAACTAAATAAAATGAAAACCCCCGAATACCTTTTTGAAACCAGTTGGGAAGTATGTAACATGGTGGGCGGCATCTACACGGTGCTTTCCACGAAGTCGAATGTGATGCGTCAACTACTTGATGACCATTATATTACCGTTGGTCCTGATGTGGTTAAGGAATCACATGAGACACTTTATTTTGTTGAAGACAACGACCTCTTTCCCGAGTGGCGCGAAAGGGCATTGGTCCAAGGCTTGAAATGCCGTATTGGACGATGGAAAATCGAAAGCAGCCCCATTGCTATCCTAGTGGACTACACACCACTATATCAGTCTAAGAATGAGATACTTGGACACCTATGGGAACAGTATGAATTGGATAGTATCCGCGGTCAGTGGGACTATATAGAGCCCGTTTTGTTCGGCTATGCTGCTGGTCAGGTGATTGAGAGTTTCTGCAACTTCTATTTGCAGCAAACCAGCAATATTGTGGCCCAGTTCCACGAGTGGATGACAGGCTCGGGTGTATTGTATCTGAAGGAGCATTGTCCGCAGATTGCTACCGTGTTTACTACGCATGCCACTTATCTCGGCCGTGCCATCTCGGGCAACGGATTGCCGCTGTATGACAATCTGAAAACTTATCTGCCTTCTGTGATGGCCATGCAGTTCAATGTGGTCTCGCAGCAGTCGATGGAGCAGAAGGCGGCCAAAAATGCCGATGCTTTCACGACGGTGAGCGACATCACGGCACAGGAGTGCGAACAGTTCCTCTACCGCAAACCCGATGTAGTGACAAAGAACGGCATCGATCATACTTTCAGGAAAGACAATACTGAATTTGCCAAGAAACGTAAGGCGACACGAGAACAAATTTTGAAAATCGCTGGAACCTTGTGCGGCGAAACCCTTGACCCCAATTGCCTTATGGTACTCAACAGTGGGCGATATGAGTTCAAGAACAAAGGTATCGACCTCTTCATTGAGGCCTTGCGCCGTTTGAACGAGGACAAGAACTTGTCGCGTACAGTGGTGGCCGTGATTGCCGTGCCGAGTAACATTGCTGGTCCTTCGAAGGACTTGCAGCATCGCCTCGATGGCACCAATGCCATTATGGGGCACACCGATTTTCCTGCTACGCACCATGTTTTTGACTATGAGAATGATGCAATTTTGAACACCTTGCGCAATTCAGGCTTGCAAAATGATGCCAATGACAAGGTAAAGGTGATGTTTGTGCCGGCATACCTCAACGGTAGCGATGGCATCTTCAATATGACCTATTCGGAGTTCCTCACTGCGTTCGATTTTTCAGTGTTCCCGTCCTATTACGAGCCTTGGGGGTATACGCCGCTTGAGAGCGTGGCACTTGGCATTCCGACCCTGACCTCCGATGTCTCTGGTTTCGGGAAGTTCGTGCAGCAGGAATGCAAGGACAATGATGCTGTGACCGTTGTGCCGCGTCAGCAAGGTGATAATAATAAGGTGATAGATGAAATTGTGTCCGCTTTGCGCCGTTTCTTGGGCTTGACAGATAAGGGCATGACCGAAATCTCAGAAGCTGCTTTGCAAGTGGCTGATAAACTGCTTTGGAAAGACCTGATTGTCAGTTATCAGAAAGCATGGGATGTAGCTCTCGAAAAATCGGGTGGCCGTCATTATATGATGGAACCTGTGCCATACGCTGAATTGATGCATGAGGTGGTCTACCAAAAGAACGACGCGCCGAGTTGGAAGAAGGTTTTGGTGAAGCCTGTCTATTCGCCTGAAATGCAGAAACTTGAAGAACTTTCACGCAACATTTGGTGGTGCTGGAATGTGGATGCTGTCGAGCTGTTTGAGAGCATCGACCCAGAGGCTTGGAAAACCACGGAGCAGAATCCTGTCGCATTGATGGGCAACCTTTCAGTGGAGCAAATCAAGGCTTTGGAAAACAACAAAGACTTTGTGGAGCGCCTGAACAAGGTTTATGACCAGTTCAAGCAATACATGGCACAGCCGACGAAGCAGAAGGACCTCATCGCCTATTTCAGCATGGAATATGGTCTGATGAAGAGCTTGAAGATTTATTCTGGAGGCCTCGGTATTTTGGCTGGCGACTATATGAAGCAGGCTTCCGACTCGAATGCCAACATGGTGGGAATCGGCCTGTTGTATCGTTATGGCTACTTCGCCCAGGAGATTTCCGTCTCTGGCGAACAACGCGCCGAATATATTCCTCAGAAATTCTCGCAGTTACCGCTTCAGCCTGTGTTCACTGAGAAAGGTGAATGGGTGAAGGTAAGTATCGCTTTCCCAGGTCGCTCGGTCTTTGCCAAGGCATGGCGTGTCAATGTGGGTAGGGTAGGACTGTACCTCTTGGATACTGACATTGAGGAGAACTCACCTGAGGACCGTGGTATCACCAGCCGACTCTATGGCGGTGACAGCGAGATGCGCATCAAACAGGAAATGTTCCTTGGCGTGGGCGGTATCCGTCTACTTGAGGCAATTGGCTTGAAACCAACGGTTTACCACTGCAATGAAGGCCATGCTGCCTTCAGTGGTTTGGAACGTCTGCGCGTCTACATTAACAAGCACAACCTTGACTTCGACGTCGCGCTTGAGTTGGTCAGGGCATCGACTTTGTTTACGACACACACACCTGTGCCGGCGGGTCACGATGCCTTTGAGGAACACCTTATTCGTACCTATATGCCGCACTATGCCAACCGCATGAATATCAGTTGGGAACGCTTTATGGGCTTGGGTCGATTCAATCCCAACAACCCGAATGAGAAGTTCTCGATGAGCGTGTTGGCCACCAACCTCAGCCAAGAGGTGAACGGCGTGAGTAAGATTCATGGTCGCGTATCAAGAGAAATGTTCCAGTCGTTGTGGCCTGGCTATTTCGCCGAGGAAAACCACATCGGTTATGTTACCAATGGCGTGCATCTGCCTACATGGAGCAACCGTCTGTGGCAGCGTCTCTATAAGGAGACATTTGGATCCGATTACATCGACAATCAGTCGGATATGAAGATGTGGAATCAAATCAATGACGTGCCTGATGAAAAGATCTGGGACATCCGCAAACAACTGAAGCACGAGTTGATAGCCTATCTCTCAGGAAAGATTAAGGAAGACATGCGTCAGCGTCAGGAAAGTCCGAAGCTGATTATGCAGACTGTCAATAACTTGAATGAGAATGCTTTGATTGTTGGTTTTGCTCGTCGTTTTGCCACTTACAAGCGTGCCCATTTGCTGTTCGGCAATTTGGAGCGTCTGTCGCAGTTGGTCAACGACCCGAAGCGCCCCGTCATCTTCCTCTTTGCAGGTAAGGCGCACCCCAACGACAAGGCAGGTCAAGATTTGATTAAGATGATAATCGACATCTCGCGTCATCCTGAATTTATCGGTAAGATTCTGTTTATCAGCAATTACGATATGGAGCTCGGTGGTCGCCTGACCAGTGGCGTAGATGTGTGGCTTAATACGCCGACGCGTCCGCTCGAAGCCTCTGGCACCAGTGGCGAGAAGGCCGTGATGAATGGCGTGCTCAATTTCTCCGTCTTGGACGGCTGGTGGGCTGAGGGCTATCGTCCCGATGCTGGCTGGGCCATTCAGGAGAAGCGTACCTATCAAGACCAGCGTTATCAAGACGAGATGGATGCCGAGACCATCTACAACACGCTTGAAAATGAGATCGTTCCGCTCTACTATGCCCGCAATGTGCATGAGGTGCCTACAGGATGGGTGGCAGCTATGAAGAAATGCTTGAATGAAATTTCACCCCGTTTCACCATGAAACGCATGATGGACGACTATTTCAACCAGTACTACAACAAGCTCATTGAAAGGACCAATTGGATGCGGGCCAACCGTTACCAGAAGGCCTTTGAGATCAATGCATGGAAGACGCGAGTGCGTAACAACTGGGACAAGGTGGAAGTGAAGTCGCTGATTCTGCCCGACACTAATGTGCGTCCCTTGACCTTCGGCGAGCAGTTTGTTGCAGAGATCACATTGCTCACACCCGACCTCGAGCCTGGTGACCTCGCCATCGAATTGCTCTTTGGCAAGAAGAACAACGATATGGTGGACGAAATCACATCTGTCTACAAAATGAAGCTTGTCGATTCGGGTGACAAATGGGTGAAGTATTATATTAAAGTGCCGATTACGCGTGCTGGAGTATATAATTTCACCTTCCGAGTGTACCCCACCAACGCTATGTTGCCGCATAGGCAAGACTTCCCGTTGGTGAAGTGGATTTGACCTACTAAAGATGCAAAAATGGGAAAGGCAATCGCCTTTCCCATTTTTTTTGCACATTTATAAAAAAAAGCCGTTTTTGACTAAGGGTAAATCGCCTCTCGCGCGTCTTATAGGTGTCGACAAAATGTTAAACGCGTTTACTATGCATTCTTTTTTTACCACAATGCCTAGCAAAAATGCTGTCACCATGCCTTTTGGCACTGGTGCGTTTCTCATTTACACACACAGAAACAATTCAATTCACTTATTTATTAACCAAAATTATTCATTATGAAAAAGAAAGTATTTTCTTTGATGATGATGCTCTTGCTTGCCGTTACAGGCTTTGTGAGAGCAAATGAACTGACCGTATACGATGGTACAGCTACCAACGGTTACGTGCCGGTTTACGGCTATTATGCCGATGCTTACCTCAAGGCTGAGTTTGTGATGCCTGCGGCCGAGCTTACCGCTATGGCCAATGGTGACATCACAGCCATGAAGTTCTATGCTTCTCAGTCGAGTGTGAGCTGGGGTGCTGCCAACTTCCAGGTCTTCATGACCGAGGTGGACAATGCCTCAATTAGTGATTTCAATGGCCCTGGTACCGTTGTGTACGAAGGCTCATTGAGCATCAGTGGCGGAGAAATGAACGTCACTTTCACCACTCCTTACCATTACAATGGAGGCAATCTTCTCATCGGTATTTACAATACCGTTACGGGAACTTATGTGACCTGCACATGGTATGGTGAGTCGGTGACTGGCGCTTCTGTGCAAGGCTACAACTACAGCAGCTTGGCATCTGTCACTGGTTATCAGCGCAACTTCCTGCCTAAGACCACCTTCACCTATACTGGTGGCGGCGGTGGCGGTGTTGGCGACCAACTCCATGTGAAATACATGGATGGCAATGAAGAGGTTGTCGACAGACTGGACCTCGGTGTTCGCCCAGTTGGTGCTTGGATGGAGCCTTTCAACTTCATTATGTACACGGAAGGTGCTGCCTACACTGTCAATGTGCTCGACTTCACGCCGAGCGACGGCTTGTTCACGGTTGCTGGTGAGGAACTTCCTTTCCAGGTGACCCGCAACGCCGACGTTGCC
>CACXXW010000072.1 GCA_902771635.1 uncultured Bacteroidia bacterium
TCCTATTTTGGTCGAACCGTCGTTTCCAATCAATAACACTTTGTCGAAAGAAACCTTGCTTCCTTCTTCTTCATGCAGCCTGTTGACGAAGATCTGCTGTCCCTTCTCAACTTTGAACTGTTGTCCTGCGATTTCTACTATTGCGTACATTTCTCGATATCTTTTAGTTAGATACTAACTCTCATTTTTTTCGGACTGCAAAAATACAACTTTTTTCAATCGGAAAAGATTTTCTTTTCGTTTTTCGCATTAATTTTCTTCAAAAAGTCGCAATACCAACTGCAAGTTGTTGATAAATAATTAAATATAAAAATGTATTTTGTTACATAAAAATGCGTACATTTGCAGCCAGTTTTGCCTTTGGCATTAATACCATTATTAATTAATGAACGAAAACGAGCTTAAGGTTCTTATCGACAAAATGAAAGGAGGCGACAGAGAGTCGTTCAACCAGATTTTCCGTCGTTATTATTCGCCTTTAACCCGTTTTTGTGTCCGCTTTGTGGGCGACGGCGACCAAGCGGCAGAAATTGTTCAAGACCTCTTCGTTAAACTATGGACCAGCCGCGAGAAGCTGACTTTCAACACCTCGTTTGAGTCGTACATGTTGCGTTCGGTGCGCAACTCAGCCATCACTTATATTAATAAGGAGCGCACCCATGCCGATGTCAACGAGCGCATCTACACCGACGATTCGGATGCCAACGACCCCTCGGAGACCTTGCAGTCCAACAACTTGGAAGCCTCCTACCAAAAGGTTTTGGCCACCATGCCCGAAAAACGCCGCGAAGTGTTCCTGGCCAGCCGTTTCGACGGACTGAAATACGCCGAAATCGCGGAAAAATTCGGATTGTCGCAAAAGACCGTCGAGGCCCACATGAGTGCCGCCATCAAACAACTCAGGGAAGGGTTGAAAGAGTACCTGTAACCCTCCTATGGTCCCTGAGCCTGCGGTCCCTGAGGCCCATCGAAGGGTCGAAGGGCCACATTAATTTAGGCCACATTAAGTAATCGTTCAAAAATAATGTATAGTATTATTGGCTGTAAGCTATCAGCCGTCAGCTATCAGCTCGGTAGCACCAAGGCTGACTGCTGATGGCTGATAACTGATGGCCAAATTCTTTTGCCTTTTATGTAAACTATATTTGCTCATTTACTTATTAAATTAATTTCCATAAATTTTCTTTTCCCGACTAAGGGTAAAACCAAAGTTGTTAGTCTTTTAGGTGAATCGAAGAGATAAAAACGATAGAAATGTACTCGGCAAACGACAAATATGAGGCATTAATCATGAACTACTTGGACGGGCAATGCTCGACCGAAGAAGCCCGTGAACTGCTTTTGTGGGTGGCCGAGTCTGAAGAGAATCGTCTTTATTTCAAGGCATTAAAGGATCAATACGAGGTGTGGAACCTCACCGACTTCGCCATGCCCGAGCTTGACGAGGCCGATGTGGGAGCCGCCCTTGATGCCGTCAATGCCAAAATTGATGCTATTGAGGAGACTGAGACCAAAGTGGTGCAGATGCCGTGGCTCCGCCGCAACTACAAATATGTTTCCGGTGTGGCCGCCGCCTTCCTCGTCGCCCTGTTCGTGGGCTTCTTGGTACGCAACAACTTCAATTCAACCGTGACTTACGCCTACAACGGACAAAACGAGTCGTCATACATCCTTCCCGACAACACTTCGGTCAACTTCAATAGCGACAGCTATACCAAGCACTTTGCCGAGTCTGACCGTTCCGTCGACTTCGAAGGTGTCGCTTATTTTGATGTCGCCAAAGACGAGAACCTGCCTTTCGTGCTCCATTGCAACAACATGGATGTGGAAGTGCTGGGTACCAGTTTCCTGCTGAATGCTGAAAAGAACGCCGAGCGTTGCACCCTCGACCTCTACACTGGCAAGGTGAAGATGACTGCTTTCGACAAAAAAGGCAACATCCTTTCGGTAGTGGAAATCAACCCAGGCGAACGCGGCGTGTGGAATGCCACAGCAAACGAGCTGAAAACGATGTCCTATTCCGAGGTGAAGGAAGATGAGTTGCTGACCGAGCATGTGCTGGTGTTCAACAACGAGAAGCTGTCGAAGATTGTCGAGGCTTTGGAGTACATCTATAAGGTTGAAATCGACCTTGGCGAATCCTGCGCCTCCAAGAAACTCACGGCCCGCTTCTCCGACGACGAATCCATCGATGAGGTGCTCGAAACCATCGCCCTGGTGTCGGAAGTGACCGTCACCAAGGAAGGCGAAGTCTATCAGATTCGATAATCAATCCATTTCCTAAGCTAACAAGCCAGCCCATAGATTCCTTGAAATCGACCGACTATGTCATTCCTAGCAAGGATATGTGCGAACGGAATCTATAGTCGGTCAATTTCGGAATGACATGGGCTTTTGCCATTTTTTCAATTAAATGAGAGTCCTCTCATTTTTTTGTCGTATCTTAGCGGCCTATTTTGAATTATTTTGGAAATGGAATACCCTCATCTCGATATATCTCTTGACAAACAAACAGCAAGAAAAACGGGGTTGCGATGGCTACCACTGTTGTTCCTGTTTTTCCTCTCTCTGGCTCTCCCCCAACGCTCCCAAGCCCAATCGTTCAACCCGCTGATTTCATTCTCGGTCAAGTCGTGCACATTGGACAAAGCCTTGGAAAAACTCTTTGCCGAGTATGAACTGAATGTGGCCTTCAGCAAGGCAGAACTGAGCAAAATCCGCATCGAGAGCTATTCCTGTTCCTATAAATCCGTCGAGGAAGTGCTGACCGACCTGCTGAAAGGCACCGACTATGGCTTCAAGAAAGTCGGCAAGCAATATGTGATCCGAAAGAACCAACAACTCGTGAACGAACCCGAAGCCACAATAACAACTCCTGTTGAACCTATTACCGAAGTCACCAAGCCTAAACGCGACACCGTGGTCGACAAGACGGAAAAAACCATACACATCTACGACACCTTGCAGATCATCCGCACCGTGATGCGTTACGACACCATTGTGCAAGTGAAACACGAGGTGCAGACCGACACAGTGTATCAGGTGAAATACAAAGGTCTGGAAATTCCATGGCCGAAGTTCCGCAACAACGGCTGGTTCATCACGCCCTCGATAGGTTTGGGCTCAGCGCAATTCAAGCACGAAGTCGACATGCCGAAACCCGAAGACGGCTCGGTAGACCTGACTCCAAGTCTGGTCTACGGCATCGGCCTTGACGGCGGCTACAAGCTAAACCGCCTCAGCGTAGGCATGAACCTTGGCTACCGCTCAGTGCGTTACCGTTTCCTGCTTGAGCAGACCGTTTTCTCCGGCGACTGCTATGTGAACGACACCTTGGACACCTATTATGTGGTGCATCCCACGGGCGACACCACCTACCAATACATCTTGGATTCGACCTACATCCCATTGACCACGACCCATTACGCCTACCGCGACATCAACCGCCTGGATTATTTGACCCTCGGGCTCTTTGCTTCCTTTGACTTCATCAAGATGGAGCACTTCAGAGCCTTTGTCAAGGCAGGCGCTTCGATTGATTTTTTGGTCGATTATGCCGGTTCGCTCAATTCGACAGAATCGCCTTTCCATACGCCCATCACCAAGGAACAAGTGGAAACGACCAAATTCTCCTATTACGGCGGGTTGGGTGTCGCTTGGAAGGTGGCCAACCGCATTGAATTCGTGCCCGAGGTCCACTACCGCGTGGCCAGCGGTTCCTTGTATCGCGCCGATTTCCCCTTCGACATGCGCATGCGACTTTGGGACTTCCGACTGGGTTTGACCTATTACTTCTGAACCATGAAACCGCTCAAGCACATAAGGCATCTCTTGCTCCTGCTCCTCTTGGCGCAGGGCGTGTGGGTCGAGGCACAGCATTATGTCCCGATCAACGGCGAGATTGACTCGTTGCTGGTATTGCCGAAGTTGGGCGGCGATTCGGTGTACTGGGTGAATGAGTCGCTATCCGTGCAGAACGGTGGTACCTTACGCGTGGAAAGCGGCGTGAAGATGTATTTCGGACAATCGGCCTATCTGCGTGTCGATGGCGGCAACCTCTTGCTTGAAGGGCAACGCAACGACTCAATCTATCTGCTCTGCTACGAGATTTCGCACGACTGGGCAGGCATCCAGCTGAAAAACATCACCGAAGATGACACCGTGTGGATTTCCTATGTTGAAGTTGTGGGAGCGCTCACCGCTCTGAACGCTTCGACCAGCAATCATGTGACCGTCAGCCATTGCACATTCAATAACTACTATGCGGGCAAAGGCATCGAGCTCATTGACTGCAACCAATTCCTGGTCGACAGCTGCTTCTTCTTTCAATGCGTGTCGGGCATCGAGTTGAAGGCCCGTGCTGCCGACAGCGAAGACAACATTTTTTCGCACAACATCTTCGACCAAGGTCAGATTAATATTGAAATCTCCAATGTGGAATACGGCTTCAAGTGCAACCACAACCACATCACAGGCAACTGCTTCCAAGGCGCTGCCACAGCCATCAGCTTCGAGAATGTAGGCGGCATTTCCGACAAGGACGCGACCAACTACATTGAAGACAACTTGATTTCATCTGACTTGCCGGAAGGCGGCTCAGGGTATTCCTCGTATGGCCTAAAGGCAGCCATGGATTCGGTCGTCATCCGCAACAATGTGTTTTGGAGCAACGATGAAGCCGTCCGCATGATGCGGGTGTGCCATCTTGATTTTGAACATAACACCTTCTTTGAGAACGAACTGACCATTGCCAATCTGATGGCAGCAGGGTCGATGCGTTTTGTCGGCAACACCATCAGCGAGGCGAAGAAAAGGATTGTGAGCTTCCCCTCCGACAAGTCGCAGATGAACGGAAACAACTTCCTGCACTACAAGAAAGACGCGATACTCTTTGCCAATGTCGCGACCCAAGACATTGATATGCGCGGCAACTACTGGGATGCCGAAACCACAGCAGAAATCGAATCCGTTATCCTCGACGGACACGACACGCCTGCCTTGGGCACAATTGTTTATGAAAACTATCTGACCGAGTGCGACACCACAGTGCCCATTGCACCGCCGTTCAATGTGAAGAAACAGTTCGTAAACAACAAATGGTTGATTTCGTGGGATGAGAACAAGGAGCGTGACATTGACCATTATGTGCTGTTTTATGGCGATTTCAACTACTACAAATTCGCCAACCATATCGACGGCATTACCGACAATTCCTATCTTCTCAACCCTCAACAAGCTGAAAATGTAGCTGTTATAGCCTGCGACCGCGCCTATAATCCCGATGTGTACGCCTCGGTCGGACAAAGTGCCTACGCTTTTGCGACTTATTATCCTTATGCAGGTCAAGATGATTTCCTATGTGCTTCATCATCAGGATATTCCATCAACGACGCGAACATCCCTTACATCTACAGCAATTTCATTTGGCAGACCTCAGGCTCGGGCATGTTTTCCGACTCGACAGCACTGAGCACCACCTATTTCCCCTCTGATGAGGACTACGATGCCGGTGAGGTGACACTGACTTTGCGCGTGACCAGCAATGGCATGACCAAAACAGATGCCTTGACGCTCAGTCTCTACAAAGCTATACAAGTGTTTGCAGGCGAAGACAGCTATAGTGGCATTAATCGCCCGTTGTCGCTCGACCAAGCTGAGGCCCAGTATTATGACACACTTCGATGGACCTCAATGGGAGATGGACATTTTGAGGATGCGGTGGCACTACACACCCTGTATTATCCAGGTGAGAGGGACATAGAGCAGGGCTTTGTCAAGTTAATACTCGAGGCTTGGTCGTTATGTGGCCATTCATCAGATACAGTGCGTTTCGAGTTGTTTAAGGACTATGCCCTTGAAGGTCACACTTGGTCGGGTGGAATTATGCGACCTCACACTCAAGTGGTTGCCGTCGCTTTGAGCGATGACAATCCCTTTGTCTCAGGGTTTTATCGAACGACTTCCGATGATGGAGGCTTCTTCAGATTCGATGCCTTGTTGCCCGACACCTATATCTTGTATGCTTTCCCCGACACTCTGGACGCTGAGGCGGGCGGCTGCTACTACCTCGGCGACTTGCAATGGAACGAGTCGAACATGATCGAAGTGGATGGCGATGTCTACGATGTGGATATTGACTTGCCTCTTATGGAGCCTGGCTTCCATACGGGCAACGCCTTCATCAGCGGTGTGTTCGACTATCCCGAATGGACTTTCAAGGCACGCGACTTCTATTGCCAACCTTGGTTGCAGGAAGGTAGTGAAGTCTCTTATTGCTCCGACGGTCTTTCCAATGTCGGCGTGCTGTTGCTCAACGCCAGCAAACAACGCATTTTGGGCTTTGCCCTGACTGGTCCAGACGGCCATTTCAGCTTCAACAAACTGCCTTTTGGAACCTATTATGTGATGGCCGACTTGCCACGCTATGGCCGAGGAATGTGCGAGGAAATCACGCTCACACCTGACCAACCTTTGGTGGAAGGCTTGCATCTCTTTATCACCCAAGAAGGTAGAGTGAGTATGAGATACCAAAGCAACTTCCAACTCCCGACAGATTTGGAGGTGTATCCCAACCCTGCCGAAGAAACTGTTGTTGTGAGAGGCTTGAGCGGCAATACGGCCTACAGCGTTACTGTATTGAACAGCCTTGGGATGACCGTGTTGCCCGAAGCCCAAGTGAGTTCCGATTTGTTGGGTGAACTTCCGATTTCGGTGAACAGGCTGTCAAGCGGCATTTACTTTATCCAGGTGATAGGCAATAAGGGAACTATGATGGCCAAATTTGTTAAACGATAAGAAAGGGCAGCGAGATGAAGAGATGGGCAATGGTTTTATTGGTTTTAGCCTTTTTCGTTTTAGGTCAACAGGCTTGGGCACAAGAGTCAGTCAACGGTACGGTTTACTCGCTGCGCGATCGGGGTCTCCCAGTCCGATATGTGGCAGCACGCCAGTTTACCGATGATTTGGTACGCATCAGTTGGTCAATGCATGACCCGATGCTTTTTGAGGACTTCGAGACAGGCGACTTCAGCCGATTCCCTTGGAACAACAACCTAAGTGACCATCCTTGGGCCATCGACACCCTCCATGCCTACGAAGGCGAGTTTTGCATGAAATCGACCTGCGAAGGTGTTGGAAACGGCATTTCCCAAATCGAGGTTTCCGTTTATGTACCTTTGGAAGGACAAATGAGTTTCTATAGCAAGATTTCATCGGAAAGCCCTTGGGATATGGGCCGATTCTATCTTGATGGTGTAAAGAAAATGGAATGTGCAGGCGAAGAGGATTGGACCGAGCATCAGTTTGATATCACCGTTGGCGAGCATGTGTTCCGCTGGGATTATGTCAAAGACGCCTCTACCGATGTGGGCGACGACTGCTTCTATGTAGACTGCATCCGCTTCTATCAGGAGGACAGCACGAAAACGACGCGCTCCTTCCAATACTTCGAACTGCTTCGAAGCCGCTTCGAAGAAACTCCCGTGATGATGGCCTCACACTTGACCGATACGGTGTTTATGGACATGAATTGGAGCAGCCTGCCGTGGGGAAAATACCGCTGGGGAGTGAGCTGCCACTACGATGGCGGCGACATTTCCGACACCATTTGGTCGGCCTACTTGGACCATAACATGACCACCAACTTTATCCTTGATGTCACCACCAATGTGGGCTTGTCGCCAGTTGGTGCCTTAGTGACGCTTTCTTCTCACAATAGTCAAGGCAATGACTATCAGGCGACTTTGGATGCCAATGGACATCTCATGTTGCCCACAGTCTACCGCGACGAATATGATTTGAGGATACATCTCGACGGCTTTGTGGACTATGTTTCAGATTCTGCCCTTTCCGTTTTCGAACCGACCGAAATCCAAGTGGAGTTGTTGGAGGCAACAATTGGCATCGACAGTCTATATGTTTCTTCCACAGGTTGGGCGATTTGGTCTTTAGAAGAAGCGCAAACTCGTGATTTACAGTATTTTGAAATCATGTTGAATGGAGAAGCCATGGGACAAACCGCCAACACTTCTTTCCAACTGGATATCAACAATTTGACTGAAGGCGACACTTGCACAGCTCAGGTGAGACCCATTTACTTGTCTGACACCTGTGAATGGAAGACCTTCCAATGGATTTATCACCCGTGTACCGACTACATGGGTGTTTCTGCTCTGACTTGGACTTTGCATAACGAGGGGATCCAACTGTCATGGGAATACCCTGAAGGAGATTTCTTAGGTGTCATGTTGTTCCGCGATGGTGAGTTCCTTGGTTTCATCGAGGAGAGCACTTTCGTTGATGAGACTGTGGAGTTGCATGGCGAGGTGGAGTATTGCCTGCGCTTGGTGTATGACGGTCCAACGGACGGGACTTATTATTCCATGTCGTGCGAAGTGTGTACCTTGGCCGTTTTCCCAGCCTATTGCGACCCGCCAGTGAAATTGGACGGCACGAACTATTACGAGGACGACAACGACCATGGTGCCTTGATTTCTTGGGGCGAGCGTCCCGAGCCTATCAACCAATGGCTCTATTATGATGATAATGTGTTCAAGCGTTCGCTGGGTGGCAACGATGAGCCGCGAATTTTTTGGGCCATCCGTTTTGATGCCGAGGACTTGACCGACTTTGTAGGGACTTATTTGAGGGAAGTGTCGCTTTACGATGTGGGCGCAGGCACCTACCAACTTTGGGTTTATGTCGGTGGCGACACGGCACCGCGCACCTTGGTCCGCTCCCAAAACATGACTTTGACCAATGCCCAAGCCTGGCATGAGGAAACCATAAGTCCTGCTTTCGAGATTCCAGAGAACGAGCCGCTTTGGATTGTCGTCGGGCAGCAAGGCTTGTCGCGACCGGCAGCCGCTTGCCAAGACATGGGCGACGCCAACGGCCGATGGGTATCGTTGGACGGTGAGACCTGGACTGACATGCATACCTTCAACATGTACTACACCTGGATGCTGCGCGCCTTTGTCACCAACCAAACGGGACGCGAGATGGCAATCGACAAGGAAGGCTACATCTTGCAGCAATACAATCTGTATCGCTCGTTCGACAACACAGACTATGAACAAGTGGCCTCAATACCTGCCATTGAAAGCCAGCTCTATTATGAGTACCGCGACAACTTGTCCAATGATGACCACGAGGATGTCTATTACCGTTTGACGGCCTTCTATTTGGCTGATGACGGCGAGACCTGCGAGTCGGACTTTGCCACCACCTTGAACAACCCTGAACAAAACTATGTGGCCATTGATCTCACCTCGACCGACGAATACCAAGCGCTTGATTTCAAGCTCTATCCTAATCCCACCAACGGGCTCGTTACCATCGAATTAGAGGGATTACAAAAAGTGATGGTTTACAATGCCTTGGGGCAGGTCTTGCTCAACAAAGAAACCAGCGGCGACATGCTACAACTCGATTTGTCGGGCTTTGAAGGCGGTTTGTACTGGGTGAAAAACATATCTCAAAACAGAATAGCGGTTAAACCTTTAGTCATTTCAAAATAAGCCATGAAAAAAGGTATTATAGGCATAGTATTGTTATTATCAATACTTGGATTGAACGGAAAAGCAGTTGCTCAATCAAGGCTATCACTTTGTGCCAGGTTTGATGTGACTCCGCAATTGAAAAGCTATTACAATTCCTTGGATAGTATTCTCCAGACTCGTTTAGGAGACGATTTTCTTTTCCGATTCACAACCATGCCATCGTTTGATCCTGAATATGCAATACAAATAGAATCCGTTGAAGAGCAGTATTTCTTAAAGGTAATCTCGTTTGACAAAAACCTATGGTATGCAAAAGACGCTGCAGGCATCAATATAGATGAATGCTTCGTCGAACTGGAAACGGAACTTGCGGAACAAGTGTTGTATTTAAGCAGACAATTCATTGATAATAAAATAGATAGTGTTTCCATAGGAGGTACTACTGATGGAGATTTGTATCAATTTGAGATAAACGAAAATGGGGCGATTTCTTGTGGACAAATCTGGCAGCCTGCTCCCGATAGTCCTTTAGGCCGTTTTTGTTTATTATGTGCTCATTTGAAGGATGGATGTTTGACCGAAAACAAGTCTAAAAACCAATAAAAATCCCTATCTTTGCGGCCTAAAATCGGCCACGATGATATCCATCCAAAACCTGAGCATGCACTTCACCGGTGAGGACCTCTTCACTGATATTTCCTTCTTGATTCGCGAGAAGGACCGCATCGGCTTGGTGGGCAAAAACGGTGCAGGCAAGACTACACTACTGAAGCTCATCTGCGGATTGGAACAACCTTCAAAGGGCGATGTCATTATTCCTCAAGGTGTTACCATCGGCTATCTTCCTCAAGAGAAGAATGTCAACAGCACGAAAACCGTTTTGGATGAAGCACTTTCCGCTTTTGATGAATACCATCAATTGGAACGCGATTCGGAGCGTCTGCAGCAGGAATTAGCCGAACGCACCGATTACGAAAGCCCACAGTACGAGAAGTTGATTGTCAAACTGAACAACTTGAACGACCGCTTGGCCTTACTCGGTGGCAACAGCATCGAAGGCGAGGCGGAACGGATTTTGGTCGGCTTGGGCTTCGGTCACGACGACATGATGCGTCCTATGCGCGAGTTCAGCAACGGCTGGCAGATGCGCGTGGAACTGGCCAAGATCCTGCTGAAAAAGCCCAATTTGCTCCTTCTCGACGAGCCCACCAACCACCTCGATATTGAGTCCATCCAATGGCTCGAAAGCTTCCTGAAAGCCTATTACGGTGCCATCCTGATGGTTTCGCACGACCGCGCCTTCTTGGACAATATCACCATCCGCACGGTGGAGATTTCCAACGGCAAGATTTACGACTACAAGGTGCCATATTCCGATTATGTCGGTCTGCGCGAGGAGCGTGTCGACATGCAACGCTCGGCCTATGAGAACCAGCAGCGCGAAATCAAGAACATCGAGGCGTTCATCGAGCGTTTTCGCTACAAGGCGACCAAGGCCAAGCAAGTGCAGAGCCGCGTGAAGATGCTTGAGAAGATGGATGAGATTGTGGTGGATGACATCGACAGCACAGCCATCCATTTCAAGTTCCCGCCTGCGCCACATTCGGGCAAGGTTACACTAGAGCTGAATCATGTTGGCAAGTCATACGGCGACCAAGTTATCCTCAAAGACATCAACCTACTGATTCCGAGGGGCGAGAAAATAGCCTTTGTGGGACGCAACGGCGAGGGCAAGTCGACCTTGTCGAAGATCATCTGCGGTGTGCTCGACCATGAAGGCGAGGTGAAATTGGGTCACGAGGTAAAGATTGGCTATTATGCCCAGAACCAGCAGGACATGCTCGACATGAACAAGACCGTCTTCGAGACCCTGGATGATGTGGCCGTTGGCGAAATGCGCTTGAAAGTGAAAGCTCTGCTCGGGTCCTTCCTTTTCCGTGGCGACGACATCGACAAGAAGGTGAAAGTGCTCTCTGGCGGCGAGAAGGCCCGTCTTTCCTTGGCCAAGATGCTGCTTTTCCCGACCAACCTGTTGGTCCTCGACGAGCCGACCAACCACTTGGACATGCTTTCCAAAGACATCTTGAAAAACGCCTTGATCCAATACGACGGCACCTTAATCATCGTCTCCCACGACCGTGACTTCCTGCAAGGACTGACCAACAAGGTGTATGAGTTCCGCAAGCCCAACATCAAGGAATACATCGGCGACATTTACGACTTCTTGGAGCAGAAGAATCTCAGCCACTTGAAGGAGTTGGAGATTGCTGCCAAACAAACCAAAGTCCAAGAAGTCATACCACAGTCACAGAATAAGAACCGAACTTGCCGAACAAGATGCCATCATGGCTCATCCCGACCAACATCCTGACATCAAAATCGACAACGACTGGTATTGGGCTTACGGACAGAAAAAAGAGCAACTCCAAAACCTCATGGATGATTGGGGAGAGAAGCAGATAGAACGGGAGGAGATTTTGACAGAATATGAGAAATAAGATGCGATAAAGTGCTGTTAAGTGGAAATTTTTCTGACTTAACAGCACTTTATCTGCAAAAAATGTTTGATAGCGTGCTGCTAAGTCGAATTTTTAGGGACTTAACAGCACGCTATCGTGATTCTTTGAACAAATCATCCATCGTCACTTCCGATTGGATGTTGTTCCAATAAGCATTATGAGCGACACCGTATGTGGTAATCATGGTAAGGTGGATGGCTTTGCGGGTTTTGGTAACTTCTTGAAACACAGATTTCCGTCTCCGAAGTTTGTTGTCTTCCTCTTTGTCAATCCGATAAACATCATCCGAAAACTTCATTTCACAAAGATTGATGACGCCATCATTACGGTCAAAAAGTAGGTCGATTTGCACTCCCTCGTGTTCTTTGGTAGTTTCGACATGCCATGATTGGGCATTGCTGATCACTCCAGCGATACCTAATGCAGACCTGATTTGAGGTAAATGCCACAAACACACCCGCTCAAAAGCCAGTCCTGCCCATGCCGTGTGGATTGGTGAAGATAAATTGTTGGTCCAGAAGTGGTTGTCGTGATGGTAGTTGTTTTCGATATAGCGGAAGTAGAACAGGGTGAAATGATCCATGAGTTGATAAATCGCTTCGCGTTTTATCTTGCCAATGACCTGATACTTTCGAATGAAATTGCACTTCTCTAGCTCCTCGGTTGCCTGTGTGAAAACCTTATTGTCGTCAAGTCCAGTGCTTTCGAGCAGCGCTTTTCGGGTCATGCCCGCTTTCTTGGTTGCCAAAGCAGTAACGATGGCAATGTAAGGTGCAGGTCGCTTGAACAAGGAGGCATAAAGAGCATTGAATTCATCAGCAAGGCGTCCGTCCTCTTCAAAAAACAAACGGTCAATATTCTGTGCCAGGCTCTCACTGCGTCGCAAGAGGCTCCAATAATAGGGTATGCCGCCCAAGATCATATAGGTTTCCACAAGGTCTTTTCTTGTCATGCTGAGTTTGAGTGACTGGGCTAATTGTTCACATTCGTTGAGACAGAAAGGCTGGAGGTAAATCTTATCAGTCAGTCGGTTGTGCAATCCGCCATGGTCGCGGATGATTTTCTTGATAATCCATGAGGTGGCACTACCGCAAACGACAAGGACGATATCTTTACGCATATTGGCCCAGCCATTCCAAAAATGTTCCAAGGCGCTGATGAGTTGTGACTTTGGGGTATCCATCCACGGTAACTCGTCCAAAAAGACCACCTTTTTCTTGTCGGGAGAAAGTTCCAAAACGCTTTCCAAGAGGTGGAAGGCCTCAAACCATGTGCGCGGCATCTTGCAGCGCTTCAATCCTGCCTTGCGTAGCGATTCGCGAAACTCGGTCAGTTGTTCTTTTTTCGGGGCGTTGGCTACCCCCGTGTGATAAAATGCGAAATGGTTATCAAAGGTTTCTTTGACAAGGTAGGTCTTGCCCACGCGCCGCCGTCCGTACACGGCGCAGAATTGCGATTCGTCTTTCTCCAACAATTCAAGGAGTTCTCTTCTTTCTTCGTTGCGTCCAATCAGCATGGCGTTATTTTTAGATTGATATTGCAAAGAAACGTAATTTTTTTCGATTATTTGCTGCTAAGTCAATAATTTTTATACTTAACAGCAATTAATCTGAAACTTTTGTTTGATAATATGCTGTTAAGTCTATTTTTCGATGACTTAGCAGCAGATTATATACAATGAATAGAAGGGAAAAGGACTCAATCCCTAATGGATGATTGGGGAGAGAAGCAGATAGAACGGGAGGAAGTAATGGCAGAGTACAATTGAGTGCAAACATGCCATTTCTTTATTTGATAAAAATTGATAATCCGCAAACTGCTTTGAAAATCAACGCTTTAAAAATGTAATAATCTTATTTTCAATTATTTATGAAAACTGTGGATTTTTTTCCTACCTTTGCGTTCGATTTTGAAAACGAACAACCAACAACAGTATAAATTCAACGGATTATGTACCAAATTTTTAAAGACCAACTCGACAAGTCAAAACTCATCATTTCGGGCGTAAAAAGAAACCAACGTCTCGGTCGCGATGCCGGCGTGGAAGAAAGCGTGATGCAGAAGATGGAGGAAGACTGCAAGCGTTTGGAAGCCATTTCTGCCGAAATCGACAAACTTCAAGAAGAGCTTCGCAAGAAGAGCGATGAAGCCCATGTCGCCCTCAACACCTTGAAAAGCAGGACACAAATCGTGAAAAAATCCATCAAATCGAAGTATGACCAAACTTGGTGGACCAAGTTCGGCATCCCTGACAGGAGATAAGACAATTTACTTATGAACCCTATGAGCCGCTTCTGATGAGGCGGCTTTTTTTGTGCGGATGATGACCTTCTCCTCCCCTTTCAAGGTTGTGGCAAAGAGATAGGTCTCATCGCCGTCACCAATCTTCAAGGACTTGCGCAACTCCACAACCGAAAGCGGGAAATTGCGCACAGCAATACTGGCCCTCTCCACATTGGACAGCAGAGATTGCTTCACTTTTTTGTTATAGGGTGCCCAAGCCTCCACCTCGAAGATGCGACCAGGAAAACTGGGAACCGAATTTTCAGATGTATATAGATTGCTGTTTTTGTGCAGCTTATAAACATCAAAACGCTCGGTCAACAGTTTGAAACAGCCTGCTTTCATCACAGCAGGATTGGGTTCGTAGAGGTAGTTCAAAACACCGTCTGCAAGTCGGCTTGGGCATTGGCGTTCTTCCTTCTGCGTGAAACAGACTACAGGTTGGGGAGTCATCAAATTGACACAGACAAATTGAGGTTCACTCTGGTAATCGCGTTCCAAAATGAAAACCAGTTCCTTGCACTCGTTGGCGACGGCCACCACATGCACCTCTTTCACATGGTGCAATTCCTCCAAAGCCTTACTGATATCGAGCATCGGAGACAGCTTAATCATCACTTTTTGTGCCTTTTGTAGAAGCTCATCTTGTAATGTCGATACATCAGGTGTACAGTCAGCGATGGATACCGTCTTGCGACCATGCTCGTCTCTTCGGGCAGGGTCAATGAAGATGCAATCCTTGGGTTCGCAGTGAGCTAAATACTCTTCTGCAGTTTCATTCCAAACTTTGACATTGGCATTCAAAACCTCAAAATTGTGCATCGCCAAGTCGCAGAGCTCGGAATGTTGCTCCACATAGTCTGCTTGCTGAAATCGTTGTGTGATGAAATAGGTGTCCACACCCAAGCCGCCTGTCAAGTCGGCAAAGGTTTGGCCTTGTAATATTCCCGCTTTGTATTGTGCGCTAGCTTCCGAAGAGCATTGCTCAATGGAGAGGTGAGCTGGGAAAAGAAGGTCTTCATTCTCGCTCCACGAAGGCACTTTCTTACGCAGCAACTGCCGTGCTTCGATTTGTCGCAGAGCCAATGAAACATCAGTGCCGACGGGCGCCTTTTTCAAGGCGAGCGTCGGCACATCA
>CACXXW010000073.1 GCA_902771635.1 uncultured Bacteroidia bacterium
GCTCGCACTGCAAAGATACGCTTTTTGACTTATCTCTGCCTATCATATTTTGTCGTTTCTTGACCTCCGTCACCAACCATTTTTGGCAACATTACCGGATTTCTTGATGAATCCCGAAGCCTCATTTTAATAGCATCCAACCGACCAAGCCGCCGCTGTCAATACTGAATGTCTAAAACCGACCTGATAAAGACAACCTTTCCATCCCTCATCACAAGGCATTGATTGTAATCATCAATGTTTTGCAGTTGCCCCTCGATAGTCTTATAGGCACCACCTGCTTTCCTTTTGTCAGGCTCAAAATAGGTCACAACGATAGCTGGATGCTCGTTGATGACTTCACGCAGGTAGGCCATCTTTTGGTTGAGGATTTCGCTGTCCTCATCGGCCAACTCCATCTGTGAATCTGTCAGACGGGCAGTCTCTTCGATGGCTGCTGCATGACCAGTCAAGGCTGCAAACGGGGCAAACTGAGCCGCACGGTTCATCATGCTCATCTGGGGATGCCTCTCCGACACATGATGCGGCAGGTTGATGATATCATCGTAGTTGTCAATCATGCCTTGTGACCTCCTATTTGTTGGTTGCGTTCCTTGGCTGTCGCACCTTCCTCAAAGTTCAAGCCTTTCAGGATGGCGTTCTTCCCGAATTTCTCCTTTATATCTAGCAATGCCTCTTGCACCTTCCGTTCCTTAGCCAAATCAAGAGCTTTTTCCTCGTCATCCCGTGCTTTCTCCTCGTAGTCGGTGAAAAGGTCAAGTTGTTCGGATGGTTGAGTCAGTGATGCTGCTTCCTCTTCACTTACGACATGGTTCACAGTCAGGTTGATTCGGCGTACAAGAAGGTTGGGATTGACTATCTTCACATACAAATCCTTTACCGCCTGTGTGATGACTTTCCCAGAAGAAGTAGGCTTTTCCAGATTAACCGTTCCGTGGGCGTGTTTTGGAACTTGTCTGCCATAATAGTCGGTCGTAATCTCACCAAAAAACTTCGACCTCAATTCCGGGTTGGTCAGGTTCTCAGCGTCGTAGTTGATGGTCAGGACAATTTGATCCGCCACAAGATGATGCTTTACGAGATTCAATGCCACATCATCGGCCATCTCAAGCACCACAACCTTAGCCTTCTTATAGTCATATCCCACTGACAGCACTTGCCCGTTGCTGATTGAATTGGTCTCCGGTTTGTATGCTTTGACCTCCTTCATTCCGACAGGTTCCCATCCCCAAGCGTGGTCGATGAGAAGTTCAGCGTTCACACCGAAGAGGCTGTATAGAAGTTCCTCGTTCTCTATGCTACAACGTGCCACCCTACCCATAGTGTCCATACCGTGTTCTTCCAACTTCTTCGCCATTCCCTTTCCCACACGCCAGAAATTCGTCAGTGGCTTGTGATTCCAGAGCTTTTGGCGATAACTCATTTCATCGAGTTCAGCTATCCTCACACCGTCTTTATCAGGAGGAATATGCTTGGCCTCAATATCCATAGCCACCTTGCAGAGATACATATTTGATCCAATACCTGCTGTAGCTGTGATACCCGTCTCCTTCAGCACATCCCTAACCATCTTCAGAGCCAACTCATGGGCGGTCATCTTATAGCTCTCCAAGTAATCTGTGGCATCTATGAAAACTTCGTCTATGGAATAAGGGTATATATCTTCAGGGGCAATGTATTTCAGATAGACCTGGTATATCCTTGTACTATAGTCGATGTAATAAGCCATCCTCGGCGGCGCAATGAGATAATCCACTTCCCAGTCCGGATTGGCCTTCAGTTCTGCATCAAGATAGGATTTGCCGTGAAACTGATAGCCTGCGATGTGCCTCTTCCGCTCACGATTCACCTCTGCGACCTTCTGCACCACCTCAAACAGACGAGGACGGCCAGGGATTCCGTATGATTTCAGGGACGGTGATACGGCGAGACAAATGGTTTTCTCGGTACGGCTTTCATTAGCAACGACCAGGTTTGTAGTCAGAGGATCAAGACTGCGCTCCACACATTCTACTGATGCGTAGAAGGACTTCAAATCTATGGCTATGTAGGTACGTTGCTTCACAGGTGCAAAAATAATCAATCTGCCACAAACTTCACCCATTTCCCCCAGACAATTATAGTTACAACCATTTTTATCTCTATCTCTATTATCTATATAGGGAAAAGAAAAAATGGTTCAATTTGGTTATCTTTGCAAACCCTAATGTGATCATCAGTGTAACGGTCCAAACACCTATCATAATCGTATCCTATCTAGTGGTAATCAATCATTCCATCGTCGTGGAGTGTTGGCAGCAGCTCGTGCTTATCTGCGATGATTGCGGCTGTTTCTCGGTATTATCCGAACACCACCTCAAACGCCCGCTCCAACCTGGGCATAATCGGCGAGAAATGCGTTCCTTCAACGAGTTCGAATACAACGTCAGCTTGGGTTTTCGACTTCAGTAGGTTAGCTGCGGCAAGTGTCCTCTCCTCCACTGTCGCCATCCGTTTGTCCTTGGCGTTCTTCTCCTTTTCGCCCAACAGCATGCAAACCTTTTTCAACTGAGGCGATGGTGTTTGCTCCTTCATCCACTCGATGAAGCCATCGTACCACAGCGAACCGGAAATACTGATGATGTTGGCAAACACATCAGTATTGAAAGCAGCCCATACCGCAAACAAACCCGATAACGAAACGCCCAAGAGGGTCCTTTCGGCATTCTCTATCCCCAGCTCCCTTTCCGTATTAGGGATAATCTCATTAGTCAGCTTGTTGAGGAACGATGCCGCCCTCCCCCCAAAGGGTTTCGCTTTCTTGAATACACCTATCGCTGGCCACGGTGTCATGTCATCGTTCCAATTGACATCTTCTATCACGACAATGGAAACGCCATATTTTTCCGCTAATCCTTTCAATCCATCATACAAATCGTCCTTGATTCCCTCGGGTAGGATCATGTAGCAAATCTTGTTTGTCGATTGTTTGACGGGTGGCATCATCAGAATTTTTGCTTTCAGTGGCCAAAAATACAAAACAATCCCCTATTCCCTGCCCAATTTTTTGACTATTTTGATTGGATTGGTAATCTTGAATGCGTTTTTCTCTTATCTTTGCCGCAAATACCAAATTTATGGACGAAATCAAAGTTATCGAAATCAAGAAAAGTGTCTTTGAAGATAACGACAGAGATGCTGATGCTTTGCGTAAAGAATTGAAAAAGAAAGGCGTATTCCTCCTTAACTTGATGTCGGCCCCTGGAAGTGGGAAGACGACAACCCTCATTCAAACCCTCAATCGTATCAAGGATAAGGTGCGTGTGGCCGTGATGGAAGCCGACATCGACAGCGACGTGGATGCCGTCAAGATCGTGGAAGCCACGGGCGTCCCTTCCATCCAGCTCCATACAGGAGGCATGTGCCACCTCGATGCAGAGATGACGCGACAAGGTCTCGACAACGTGGCCCTGAAAGAGGTGGATCTGGTCGTCCTCGAAAACGTGGGCAATCTTGTGTGCCCTGCTGAGTTCGACACGGGTGCCGTGCGCAATGCGATGATTCTCTCCGTGCCAGAAGGCGACGACAAACCGCTGAAATATCCTTTGATGTTCACGGTGTGCGACCTTGTTCTGATCAATAAGACAGACGTCATGCCTTACTTCGACTTCGACCTCGAACGCTGCAAATCCTACATCCACCAGCGTAACCCCAAAGCCCAAGTCATCCCCATCTGCGCCAAGACTGGGGAGGGTGTGGACGCCTTTGTCCAATGGCTCCTTGACGAGGTCAACGCATGGAAAGCTAAATGATAACTGGCTTACTGGATTGCTTCTTCCGTCTTCACGGAATGAGGCCTCGCAATGACGCGAAGCGACAACTGAACAACTGCAAACTGACAACTCCAAACTAATAATATTATGCCCGAAATGTCAACCAAATTTGTCCCCAAGCATAAAGGCGACAAAAACCCCAATCCGAAACTGCTGAAGTTTGTCCAAAAGGTCACCGACCGCATCCCTGGCAAGCTCAAGATGACCAGCGATGCCCCTGAATACTGGGGCTTGGCCTGTATCTTCGAAGACGAGATGGATGCCACCACCCGCGAGGCTTCGCTCGACCTGCTCTTGGACATGCTCCCTGGCAAGCCCTTGAAGGTGCGCGAACACCGTACCTACCAGCTGCTCCATGAATGGAACGCCAAAAAACACTACACTCCCGACGACGCTACTTTCGACGAACTGCTCGACAAGCTGTCCTACTTCGGGATGCTGGAGTACGACTATGGCGACAAATACACCAAGGAAGGCCCTGTGGCAGGAACCACCTACAACCGCGAAGACCGCATCTACTGGGTGCCTATGTTCGTCCCAGGTTCGGCCGAATACACCAACATGAACACGGAACTGATGGACCGCCATCCCGAGTTGGCCATGTTCTTCGAACGCATGACGTTCTTGCCTTTGGAGAAGATCACGCCCAGCATCCCCATGGGTGGCGCAGGCATCGGCATGCATGTCATCCCCGTGGAGAAGGCCATCAGCATGGAAAACCAAAGTGTTGATATCGAGCATATTTCCTATTGGTTGAAGCGCTATGAAGGCCATCTGGCAGTGGGTATCTGCTCTTGCCGTTATGGCCGCAAGAAACTTGATGAAGGCTGCGCCGACGATTACCGTGACTGGTGCATCGGCGTAGGCGATATGGCCGAATACCTTGCCGAAACGGGTCGCGGGCACTTCATCACCTATGATGAGGCTATGGCGATCCTGAAAAAGGCCGAGGACAACGGCTTTGTGCATCAAGTGACCAACGTCGACGGAGAAGGTAAGATTTTCGCCATCTGCAATTGCAATGTCAAGATTTGTAATGCGTTGCGTACTTCGCAGCTCTTCAACACCCCGAACCTGTCGAGAAGTGCCTACGTGGCCAAGGTCGACCCGAAGAACTGTGTGGCTTGTGGACGTTGCGTGGAATACTGCCCTGCAGGTGCCGTCCGTTTGGGACAGAAGCTCTGCACCAAACATGGCGAACAAACCTATCCCAAACAGGACCTCCCCGATGCCAAGAAATGGGGACCGCATAAATGGACGGAAGACTACCGCGACAAGAACCGCATCAACTGCTATCCGACGGGTACTGCACCCTGTAAGACAGCTTGCCCGGCTCACATCGCTGTGCAAGGCTATCTGAAGAAGGCCGCTGAGGGCAAGTATAAGGAGGCTTTGGAACTCATCAAGCGCGAGAATCCCTTCCCGGCAGTCTGCGGACGCGTGTGCAACCGCCGTTGTGAGGACGCTTGTACTCGTGGCACCATCGACCAGCCCATTGCTATCGATGCCGTCAAGAAATTCATCGCCGACCAGGACCTCAATGCCGACACCCGCTTTGTACCCGAGATCAACATCGCTTCGAGCGTCATCGAGCGTTGGAACGAGAAGATCGCTGTCATCGGCGGTGGCCCTGCCGGTTTGAGTTGCGCCTATTATCTCGCCATGATGGGCTATTATCCCACTGTGTTCGAAAAGAACGACATCCCTGGAGGCATGTTGCAATATGGCATTCCTTCCTATAAACTTGACAAAGAGGTGATCAAAGCCGAAATCGACATCATGCGCGAGATTGGCGTGGAGATTCGCACGGGCGTGGAGGTCGGCAAGGACATCACCATAGAACAACTGCGCGAACAAGGCTACAAGGGTTTCTATGTGGCTATCGGCTGCCAGGGAGGCAAACTGCCCGGCATTACGGGTGAAACACTTCCCGGCACCATCACTGCCATCGACTTCCTGCACGACGCCAACTGCGGCAAGATGAAGGTCTCGGGCAATGTAGTTGTCGTTGGCGGCGGCAATGTGGCCATTGATGCTGCCCGTGTGGCCAAACGCAGTGGTGCGACATCGGTAACAATGCTTTCATTGGAGACCGAAGACATCATGCCAGCATCGCTTGAAGAGCGCAAAGAAGCTCGCGAAGACGGCGTGGTCATCAACCCAGGCTGGGGGCCGAAGGAAGTGCTTGGCGACGACAAAGTTAGCGGCATCGTTTTCAAAAAATGCACCTCTGTCTATGACACCGAACACCGTTTCAACCCACAATACGACGAGAATGAACTGATTACCTTGGATGCCGACATGGTCATCTTCGCCATCGGTCAGACGGTCATCTTGAAGGACCTGCTGAAAGACACCAAGGTCGAGTTCTTCCGTGGCGTGTATCCTGTGGCCGACAAGTTGACCTACCAGACCGCCGAGGAGGACATCTTCGTAGGTGGCGATTGCTATACCGGTCCTAAATTCGCCATCGATGCCATCGCCGCTGGTAAGGAAGCTGCCGAGAGTCTGCACCGTTATGTGCAGCATGGTCACATGACCATCGGACGCAACCGCCGCGATTTCATCGAACTCGACAAAGACGATATCATGGTGGAGTCGTACGACAATGGCTCACGTCAGGTGGAAGGTGTGGCTGCCAAGGAGAATCCTTTCAGCGAATATATGGTGACCCTCAGCGAAGAACAGGTGCGTAAGGAGACGGCCCGTTGCTTGAGCTGCGGTGCTTCCGTCGTCGACGAGAACCGCTGCATCGGCTGTGGCATCTGTACGACCAAGTGCGCCTTCGATGCCATCCATCTTTATCGCGACAATCCGGAGGCTTCGCACATGTACACCTCTGAGGACAAGTTCAGTGCCATCCTGCCGTATATGCTCAAACGCACTGGAAAAATTATCTTCGGCAAGAAAAACTGAACAACTGATAACTGAACAACTGAAAACTGAATAACGTGCACGAACTGGGAATCGTATTCTATATCGTCAAGGACGTCAAGCAGGTGGCCGAGGAAAACCATGTGGAGCATGTCTCCAGCGTGGTGATGGACATCGGCGAGGTGTCGACCGTGGTGCCGCATCTGCTCACCGACTGCTGGCGTTGGGCTGCCGACAAGGAGGACCTCCTTCGGGGCTGTGAGATGAAAGTCAACACCATCCCTGCGGTTACGCTTTGCGGCGACTGCAACAAGGAATATGAAACGGTCAAGTTCGGCAAGACATGCCCCTACTGTAACAGCAAAAACACCTGGCTGTTGCGAGGCAACGAAGTGGAAATCAATAGTATAATCGTTTAATTGTTGGGATGTTGAATTGTTTAATTGTTCATCTGGATAATAATCAGCAATTCAACAACCTAACACAAACTCATCAATTCGAACACTCAGCGTGGTAATTCAACAATTCAACAAATAAACAATCAACAATTCAACAACTTATGTCTTGTTTTGTAGTACCTTTAGCACAAGCGGTGGTCACGAGTGCCATTCGCAAATCCAATGAAAAAAACAACCGAAACGATCATTCTGCCTTTGCGCGTCATCTGCCCGCTTTGGAGAAGATGCTTTGGGGCGGTTCGGTGATGTTGGTCGTGGATCATATCATCAACGGCGAACTCACATGGCGTTTCCCGTTCTTCACCGCCCTTGAGAATGAGGGAGGCGGTGCCGTCATGCTCCGCGAGATGCTTACCGTAGGTGTCCCTATGTCGCTTGTAATCACAGCGGTATGGGCGGTATATGTTTTGGCGAAAGAGCGCAAAAAGAAAGTCCAACTGACTTAATGTCTAGATTGCTTCGTTCCTTGCAATGACGCGAAGCGTTAACTGAACAACTGAACAACTGAATAACTGAACAACTTAAAACTAACAACCATGTTTTTCCAAGTGTATGGGGCTAATGCCCTGCCTCAGTGGGGAATGATGCTCGTTGTCCTCGCTGGCCTTATCTTACTGAACGAGTTTGCCCGTCGCACCAAGTTCGGCGGTATCTTTACTTTCTTGGTCGTTCCCGTTGCTTTGACGGCCTACTTCCTCGCCATCTGGCTTGGAGTCCGCAGTGGAGCACAGTGGGCGTTGGAAAACCAGACCCATGTCTATATGCAAGGCTGGTTCCATTATGCCAAGCTTTATGCAGCCACAGCTGGGTGTATCGGCTTTATGATGATTAAGTACAAATGGGGCATTGGCGCCAAGCATTGGTTCAAGCCTTTCCCGTTCATCATCGTGGCCATCAACATCCTGATTGCCTGCGTTTCCGACTTCGAGAGCGCCGTGATGGGATGGAACAAGTGGTGGCTCACCTCCGAAGGTGTTTGGCAATACGGTGGCTGGCACAATGTCTTTAATGGTGTTGCCGGTTTGTTCAACATCTTCTGTATGACCGCTTGGTGGAATGTGTACGGTTCCAAGGACAAGAAAGACATGATCTGGGCCGACATGACCTGGGTCTACATCGTCATCTACGACATCTGGAACTTTGCCTACACCTACAACTGCCTGCCGACGCACAGCTGGTACTGCGGTATCGCCCTGCTTCTTGCCCCGACTGTCGCTGCTCTGCTGTGGAACCGCGGTGGCTGGATCCAGAACCGTGCCAATACCTTGGCCATCTGGTGCATGTTCGCACAGGTGTTCCCGCTTTTCCAGGAGACCTTCAAAGACGGTCGCCAGTGGTTCAGCTGGGCTACGCTTCCCGTTCTCTATCCTGAAGGTGTCACCACCATTGAGAAGCTGTACGCTGCAGGCGGACAGGCTGCCGTTGAGGGCGTTGTGGGCACCACAGTAGATCCTTCCGTCGTAGCGGCCAATCCTACCATGATGATGGTGATCAGCGCACTCGCTCTGATAGTGAACATCGTTGCTCTTGGCTACATCATCTCGGTTTCCAAGAAACGTCACATCAACCCGTACAAGGAAGACGTCTTCGTCAACCAGAAGTACTACAAAGACGCCATGGCTCGTGCCGATGTCGATTGATGATACAACCTATTTAAAGCATAAAAGTCCGCAGACAGCTGCGGACTTTTTTTTGTATCTTTGCAGCCATACGAAAGAGACAACAGTATGAATAACATGACCCAAAAACGCGTAATAGGCATCGGTGAGACCGTGTTGGATATCCTGTTCAAGAACGACCAGCCGCAGAAAGCCGTTCCTGGTGGTTCGACCTTCAATAGCATTGTTTCGCTCGGACGGACAGGCGTGCCCTGCGCCATGTTGACCGAAGTGGGCGGCGACCATGTGGGCGACATTA
The DNA here is from genome assembly GCA_902771635.1 of uncultured Bacteroidia bacterium. Lineage (GTDB taxonomy): Bacteria > Bacteroidota > Bacteroidia > Bacteroidales > F082 > Limimorpha. The sequence goes on from CACXXW010000073.1 coordinate 9,062, forward strand.
TTTGCAATTTTCTGGTTGATAATGGTGTGTCATCGGAATATGTCTGCCGCCACGAAAATGCCAAGTCGCATATCACGCTGGCTTTCTTGAACGAACACAACGATGCGCAATACTTGTTTTACAAAGACCATGCGTCAGTTTGGTTGGACGGGAATGTGCCTCAACTGGGAAAAGATGACATGGTGCTTTTCGGTTCATTCTTCGCCATCAACCCTGCCATACGGCCTGTCGTGGGCGGTTTGTTGCGTGCCGCACACGAGGCGGGTGCTTGGCTCTATTATGACGTAAACTTCCGCAAAAACCATATTGTCGACTTGCCGGAGGTGAGATCCAACATCGAGGAGAATATGAGCCTGGCCAATGTGGTGCGTGGCTCGATGGAGGATTTCGACTATATGTTGGGGTTGCAAGATGGAGATGCCATCTATGAACAAGTGAGCCGCCATTGTAACACATTGATACTGACCGACGGGCCTCGCACGATTCGTGTCTATACGCCTGATGGCTGCGAGACCTATCCTGTACAGGCTATTGAGACCGTCAGCACAGTCGGGGCGGGCGACAATTTCAACGCCGGTTACATCTATGCCATGCTACAAGGCATAGACGACCAAGCCTCACGCATCGAGATGGCGCAACGCTGGAGCCAAGATGTCTGCCGTCAAATCGGGAACAATATTAGCGATGAGTTAGTTGCAACGATTAAAAAAGAAAGGAATTGTTTTAACTGACAATAGACCTGTTCTATGGCTACCCCTGCCTTAGCTCATCTGTTGTTTTGTTGTCGCTTCCAATTCCACCACCTCCACCCATAACTCCAATCACAATCCACACCAAAACACTAACGACATAGATAGTCCAAGCCCACCATGGCGCATGAATCCTGATGAGAACGAATAGTCCGATAAGATAATCAATAAAGATGAAGAATCCCATAGTGCGTTGATTTTGATAGCGGTCGCAAAGATACAGTGCCGTTATCGATGCGCAATGGAATGTAGTGAATTATAGTAGGAAATTATTGCTGTCCGCTAAAAGTTAAAGAGTAGTAGAAGACGGGGTCGGAAAGCCAATAAATAGGCGATGGGGAAGGTTGCTAGGAAAAGTAAGCCCCCC
>CACXXW010000074.1 GCA_902771635.1 uncultured Bacteroidia bacterium
CAGCTCGCACTGCAAAGATACGCTTTTTGACTTATCTCTGCCTATCATATTTTGTCGTTTCTTGACCTCCGTCACCAACCATTTTTGGCAACATTACCTTTAAGCATATAACACCTTCAAGTCATCGGTCGTGAGGCCGTTGAAGTCGCCGGAACTCATGAAAGCGCCAATGACATTGTGTCGTTGGCCTTTTTCTAATAGTGCCACCAGCTCCGCCTTGTTGTGGACAACCTTCAAATCCTTGCGGCCGAAGCCCTCGACAATGCGCTCATCAGGCATCAGCTCCAGTTTCTTGATGGCTACAGCATGTGGGTCATAAAACACGATGGCCGTGTCGGCCAACTTCAAGGCATCGCGGTAATGGTCGATGAAGACCTCGCTGAGGCTGCTATAGGTGTGCAGCTCGAACACCGCAATCAGATGTTTCTCGGGGAACTGCTCGCGCAAGGCCTTCACACTGGCGTTGACCTTGGATGGTGCATGGGCAAAGTCGCGGAAGACGAAGTTGTCGCCATCATCGAACAGCAACTCCAAACGTCGGGCAGCGCCCTTAAACGACGCGATGGCTTCATAGAATTGCGCATCGCTCACGCCGAGTTGCTGGCACACCAGCCTTGCCGCGTTGATGTTTTTCATGTTATGGCTGCCAAACACGCCCACTTCCCTCCTACTGCCGTCGGGCAAGAGCAGGGTCGTCCTGATACCGTTGCTCTCAAAGGGATGCACGCCATAGCCGAAGGTGCGGCATTGCGCGCCTTGCGCAATCTTTTCAGCCTCCACATCGGTCTGGTCGTAGATGAGGCAGCCGCCCGGCTCGATGGTGCGGACAAAGATGCGAAACTGCTCCAAATAGTTGTCGAAGGTCGGGAAGACATTGACATGGTCCCAACCGATGCCGCTGATAACGGCGATATGGGGATGATAATGGTGGAACTTCGGCACGCGGTCGATGGGCGAAGTGAGGTATTCGTCGCCTTCCATGACCATGTATTTCGCCGTCTCGCTGAGGCGCACCATCACGTCGAAGCCTTCCAACTGCGCCCCGACCATGAAGTCGGTCTCGATGCCGACCTGCTTGAGCACGTGGAGGATCATGGAGGTGATGGTCGTCTTGCCGTGACTGCCACCGACAACGATGCGGGTCTTGTCCTTGCTTTGTTCGTAGAGGTACTCTGGATAGGAATACACCTTGAGGCCCAGCTCCTGGGCGCGCACCAGCTCAGGGTTGTCGATGCGGGCGTGCATGCCGAGGATGACGGCATCGTAGGTCTTATCCAGCTTCTCGGGATACCAGCCCCATTGCGGAGGCAGGATACCCTCGTTGGCGAGGCGTGACTTGGATGGCTCGAAGATCTCGTCGTCGGAGCCTGTGACTTGATAGCCCTTGCGGTGGAGGGCGATGGCGAGGTTGTGCATGGCACTGCCGCCTATGGCGATGAAATGAACTTTTTTCATAAGAGGTATGGTTTGTGTTTTTAATCCCCCGCCCTTCGGGCACCCCCTTTACAAGGGGGAAAAAAGAAGGGTAAGCTACTCATATCGCACCGCTACAACCTCCTACCCTTGCTACATTCCTGTCCTGGGGGATTTCAGAGGGAGCTGGTCGTATAAGACTTGACTTTTATCGGAATGGCAAGCGAAAAAGAGAGATTTTTTCTTTATGGCCGAACACGAGGCTGATTTACAGGGATATAAAAAGAGATTCCCTGCGGGAATGGAGCTTGGTTGTGTTGTAACCAGCGGCGGCCTAAAACCGCTTCCCAGACAAAGCAGTCTCAAACCGCCGCGGGATAACTAGAAGGAGGTACTCCATTCCCCTGGGAATCTCATCGCTTGCCATTTTGCGCCTGAGATTCCCTACGGGAATGGAGTTGGGGTCGAGGTAATAAAGCGGCGGCCTCAGACTGCAGCCCCATGGAAACAGTCTCAAGCCGCCGAACGAAGACAAAAGAAAGGTTTTCCATTCCCGAAGGGAATCTTGTCTTGGATGGCCAAGGTCTGGAAACAACATCGGCGACAAAAGGTGCTTACTTGCGTAAGTTCCCTTCGCCGCCGATGCTGGCTTTTGGCCTGTTGCCTTCTGGCTCATGGCTTGCCCTCACATAGGGGCGAGCCATAAGCCATAGGCCATAAGCCATTGTTACTTCACAACCACTTTCTGGACCTTCACGTTGTCGCCGTTGATGAGGCGCAGCATGTAGACACCAGAGGCGGCGTTCACGTTGACGTTGGCGCAGCCGTTGATGCTCTCGCTCTTCACGATGCGGCCGGTGATGTCGATCACCTGCAGCTCGGCGTTGCCTTCGTTGTTGATGACAAAGCTGCCGTTGCTGAAGAAGGCGAAGTTGTCGTCGTTGCTGTTGTCGCCCGTAGCAAACACCAGCTTGAAGCGGCTTTCGTAGTCCGTCGTCTTGGCCTCGAAGTTGTAGCTCGGGGTCTGGAGCAGGTCGACGTCGGCACCGGTCATGTTGTCGATGAGGTGCAGGTAGTTCATCTCCACGTTCTCGGCATCAATACTGATGGTGTAGTTAGCGTTACGCGAAGCCTTGAAACTGACTGGCATCTCATTTTGGCCGTTGGAAGGTTGTTGAGCAGTCTGCCTTCACCCATGGTGACAATAGCCCTGTCGAGGAACTCGCCCTCACGTGCCACGTTGACATTGACTGAGCGGCTCTTGTTAGGCGTGGTTGGGTTGACAGTAAAGACAACATTCTTGTCGTCAGCGTTTTCGGCCAACACGAACACACCTTCCATAGGAGCAATCATGCCACCGGCTACAACTGCTGTGGTATTGACACCGTCACTGGTGTTGTTCATCTTATAAAAGGCCTTGCTGACCGTGACATTACTAGTGAAGGGGTTACCCACGAGGTTCCAGCCAGCAAACTCAGCATTGCTATCATAAACGAGAGTGTAATTGGTATAGGTATTCATTTCATTGTTGTTCACACCTTTACGCAGTGTACCAGCAAACTCCAAGGACTTGGCTTCTATGTTGGCGTAGAGGTAACCCTTGCCAGAAACGAGGTTGAAGCCAGGATTATAGGCTTCTCCACCTTCTTTGTAAGTAATCCATTCCAATTCGCGAGTCTGGTCGAAGTAGTAGAGATCGTAGCCAGCAGTGTTAATCATTGTATCTCACATTCATCGGAGAGGTTGCACTGGTGAATGGCGATGAAATGAAATAGTAGTGACCCTTATTGTTGTTGGTGACAAAACCTGTGACGGACTTCAGCATTGTACCTTCCACATTGTTGGTGCTGATAAGCTGACCGCCATCTTCAACGACAAGGTTGCTGGTGTTGCCCGCATTGGTGCCAGTGAGGTAGACGATGCCGTTGTTCTTCACCGTGACCTTCACAGTGGCATCGATGCCAGTGATCTTGGAGGTCGTAGGAACAGTGCGATTACCCCTCGCCGACTTGGAAGCAGACTTGGTGTAGAGGAAGACCGGCTGCTGACCAGAACTGTAACAAGCAAACAGGCTACCATTTCTTCTTAATATGTTACGTGTGTTAGAACCTTGAGCAGTAACTGTTGCATTTCCATCTTCAAAGGAAATGGACCAAGAAGCATTCGCATCCAAGTTTTGTTGTGTACGAAGATAATTGCTTGAACTACTGGCAGCATAAAGGTAACCACCTGTAAAGCCAGTTCCTTCATAATTGGCATCATAAAAAGCCCAAGTTCCAGATGTGGAACCAGTTCTAAGCTCAAACTCGCAAACATCTGTATCGTTTACTGAAATGTATGTCCATGGCTGAGCAGATTTCGTAACGTTACTAGTGGCTGGTCTGTTATTACCACCCTGGGTAGTACTCATTGCCAAATTGGTTTCGCCATGAGCTGCAATCACTACCAAGTTACCAGCCTCAAGTTGACTGGCATTGGTCACCAAAGTATACTCATCGCCAGTTGGTGCAGGGTTGACACCCGGATAGAGTGTGATATCGGCATCAGGCCTGTAAGCATTCTGAGGAGTGATGTTTGTACCGCCATCCACCGTGCTCCAGCCTTCAAAGGTGTAGCCATTGCCTTCGGCAACAAACTTGGTGAGGTCGATGCTGCCGCCATCGTACACCGTGGCAGTCATTTCTATCTTGTTATTGACGGAGAAGGAAATAGTGTATGCAGTGTTAGACGCAGTAAAGCTTGCAGTCACCGTCACATTGGAGGCAGGCATGCTAAATTTGTTATCTGTCGACACAGTAACGCTACCGCTGCTTGAGGTAACCGTCCAAGAGCCAAAGCTGTAACCCACATTGGGCGTTGCTGTAAGAGTGATTTCTGTGCCCTGTGCGGCTTGCGCTGCAGAAGCAGCGATGGTGCCACCCGTAGCTTGAACAATTGTGATGTTATAAACAAGGGTATAAGTGGCCTCAATAACGACACTATAGTTAGAATTGAGATAAGCAACAGCTTTCACAGTTGTAGTGGCATCGATAGTAAAAGGAGCTGAATACTGGGTACTGCTAGTATTAGGATCCGAACCATCGGTAGTGTAATAAATCGTTGCGCCAGGGGTAACGCAGGTGATGGCTACTTCCATTTCATCTACGAAATTGCACGAAGCAGGCATTTCGGGGGCATCAACGCCCGAAGCATTGGTTTCATAAACCACAGTAATGGTATTAATCTTGCAAGTGTTATTAGCCGTCAAAGTAACCGTACGGTTGGGAGTTCCCATCCATGTAGCAGTTTTTTCAGCTTTTGAACCAAGTTCGTTAAATTTACCAGGATCTTCACCGACCAAAATAATGCGTGTTATCTGCTGGCCTGAGGGAACGCTGAAAGTCAGCGAACCGCCACCACCATAAACACGCAAGTCTGTCGCGGAAGTGCCGCCCCAAACACGCGTTTCGGTAGTTCCATGGGTGATGGTCATAGTAACATCGCCTGAGTTATAATTATGGTTTTCCTCCAGATTCGTTCCAGCATTAGATGCTGGCTCGGCAATATTCAAGGCGGCAAGACCTTCTGGAGTGTTAAAGATATAGGTAGGTTCCGGCGTACTGTCGGTGATGTTCACAGTGAACTGAACCGAGCCGGCCAAATATGTAAGATCGGCATTTTGGCGAACGGTGATGGTTTGTGCCGAACTCGTGATTATAGTCTTAGGCGTCACCGTGATAGTCTTAGCATCTTGGTCCACCGTTGCATTCACATAGTCGTTGCTTTCCACATAAACCGTACCCGTGCTCGAGGTCGTATAGTGAATGACTTGTTCCGTAGTATTGTTGAAAAGATCAAAACTGAGGGAGACAGGAGCACCGGTAAGGGCGATGTCGCAAGGAGTGGTGGGGGTGGGAGCTCCAGTGTTATCCCATGTAAACTCGATATCTGAAATATACACAGCGCCGCTATTAGAACGAACTCCAACATACGCATAATCACCAGATACAGTAATGGTACCCGTTGACGTCAGACTACCCAACTTTGTTCCTTGGTTACTATTTCCACTTGTTGCATACAAATCATTTGCGTTAGTATAAGCAGTATTGTTACCATACACATCAATAGTTTTATTACCACTTTCCACGGTAATTTTTACTGACTTAATTTTGCCGCCCGAAGTGGTGGAAACGATACCACAATCAGAACCACTCGAACGAAGCTGAATAGCACCATTCGTACTTTTTGCGCTCTTTCCTGCATAAACGGCATCAGATGTCAATGAAACACCGTTAAATGCGGTATAATTCGTGTTTGTCGCAGGCAAAACAGAAGCAGTCATGTGATCCGTAATGTTTGCTTTGCTTTGTCCCCACATCCCCATCGGGATAGCGAGGCTTAAGAGCAGCGCGAGGGCTGCGGTTAGGATTGTAAATCTCCTTTTCATTTTTGTTTTTGTTGTTTAAATGGTTGTTATTTAAAGATTTAAAATTCAAAGATTCAAAATTCAAAGATTCAAAATTCAAAGATTTTTGCTGGGCTACTGGCTGTTGGCTGTTGGCAGCATCAACCCTTTATTAGGAGATTGCGGGTCTGCGCCCGCAATGACGCGCAGGGGTGGAGCTGCCAGAAGCCAGAAGCTCCCTATCGGTACGGATGGGCTGGCGCTGCCGACAGGCATCTGTATCCATAGGCACTTGTGCCTTTTAATTCTATCTGAGATTATCTGTTTCACCTGTTCAATCTGTAGTTTGTATGTGGTGTATTTCAAAACTTCAAGAGAACCTTTCGCTATTTTCCAAGAGCTTTGGGTCTTGTCGGCAGTCCCAAATCATAAGAATGAAGCAAGTTTGGTGCTCATAGAGATAAACGAGTTTGTATCTGCGTTGTACAAGGACATAACGGTAATTCCTGTTGAGATGTTCAAGCAAAGACTCCTTCGGCCCCATTTCTGGCATTTGTTCCAAACGCCGGGCATAGGCAACAAACTCCTTCAATAGCTTTTTGGAAAAACTATGAGAGAAGTTGGCTTCATAATAACTGAAGATATTATTTGCATCTCCAATGGCCGATGGGGTCACTATTACCTTTACCATTTCTCTACAAGAGCTTCAAATTCATCTAAAGTAAGGCAACCCATTCCACTTTCAGCTTCGGCTGTGGCTTGAAGGACACGTTGTACGACTTCTTCCTCCGTGTATTGGCAAGGTGGAGGCGTTGTGCTTTTGGCTTCAAGTTCATCCAAAGTTTTTTCAATCTCATCAAAATACTCATCCACGGTCATGTTAGGGCTTTGTATTACCCCGTTCATGGTCAAGTTTTCACGGTAGGCAACAGCTGGTTCACTAGCTGTGGTCATCGGGTTGTCGCTTTTATATTCATTTATTGCCATGGTTTGTTTTTAACCGTTTCATTACGCTTTACGTTTAACTATCTGTTTATTATATATACACTATAATCTCTCCCCAAAAGAGGCTACTTCTTTTCGGGTGCAAAATTACTCTTTTATTAAATAAGGTGTGGCGAAAACTTTTCAAACAAAAGGTTTAGTTATCAACAGGTGTTGATAACTTTTTTCGCAGCATTACCGCTGATTTCAGGACATCAGCTTAGAATTCAATGCCCGTAGCTCGAGCCGTCGAAGCAGTGCGTGCAAAGCTCACACTTGGGCAGACCGATGGCATTCACCACGCCTTTCATTTTAGCGTATTTTATAAAACTCTATTTTACATTTTAGCGTATTTTATGGAATAAAAAACTACATTTTATCGTATTTTACAAAAGAATTTCTATCATTTTAGCGTAATTTAAATATGATTGTTTATCTTTGCAGGCAAAACAGAAAAGCGATGATTGACGAAAAGACGATATTGGAGGTGCTTGCCGAGCAGCAGGAGGAAATCAAGAGTTACAAGCAACTGAAATGGGTGGAGCGCAAGGAAGAATCACTCTTTGAGTTTGACACTTCGATGGCGCAGGTGGTTATTGGCGTGCGACGGAGCGGAAAGTCCACGCTCTGCCACAAGGTCTTGCTGGAACGAGGCATCAGATATGGCTATGTCAACTTTGACGATGACCGTCTGGCCGAGATGCAGGTGGGCGATTTGAACACGGTGCTTTCCTGTGTCTATCAGCTGTATGGGACAGACATCCCCTATCTAGTGCTTGACGAGATACAGGATGTGGATGGATGGTATCTCTTCGTGAACCGCCTGCTGCGGACAAGTCTGAATATCTTCATAACTGGAAGCAACGCCAAACTGCTCAGTGGAGAGCTGGCCACACACCTGACGGGGCGTTACAATGAGATCCACCTTTATCCTTTCTCTTTCTCGGAGTATTGCCAGTACCATCAGATTGACACGCAAAGCATCACCACCAAGGCGGATGCCGGTCGAAAACGTGCCTTTATGGATTACATCCACGACGGCGGCTTCCCCGAGATGCAGAGGCTGCGCAATAAGAGGACGTATGTGCAGAGCCTGATAGAGGCTATCCTGCGGAAAGACATCCAGAAACGTTTCAAGATACGGAACATCGAGGCATTGCGCAAACTCGCGCACCACCTCATCAACAACGCTTGTCAAGAAGTCAACTATGATGATTTGTCGGAAATGCTGGGCATTGCCGACAAGACAGCAAAAAAATACGTGGACTATCTCAGCCAAGCTTTTCTAATCCAACCGCTGACACGACATTCTTTCAAGAGTTCGGTACGCATCCGCAACCAAAAAGCATATATCGTCGACACCGGTTTGCAAGGTCATAGAGACAATGCACTGGCTGCCGAGAATCTTGGCTGGCGACTCGAGAATGTTGCCTATATTGAGCTGCTGAGACGATGTGCCCATGATTTTCTGGACGTGTACTATTATAAGCCCAATCCAAGAGCAAAAGAGGTTGACTTCGTGGTCTGCGACCAAAGCAAGGTTGTTGAATTGATACAAGTGGCCTATGAGATTGATAGTCAGCGGACATATCATCGTGAGACCACATCACTTGTCAAGGCTTCGGAGGCACTATCGTGCAACCGCCTCACCCTCATAACATTTTCACCAACACGCGATGTGGAAATAGACGGGAAGACCGTACACATCGTGTCGGCATTGGAGTGGCTATTGCAATAGTAATAGCTGGACGTCAATGCCCGTAGCTCGAGCCGTCGAAGCAGTGCGTGCAAAGCTCGCACTTGGGCAGACCGATGGCATTCACTACGCTCTCCAAAGTGTTGAACTTCAGCGAGTCCACACCGACATGCTTGCGGAGCATCTCAATCAAATTGGTGTACTCTGGTGTAGTCGGGTCGCAATACTTCTCGATGTTGGCGTTCTGGTCGCCTTCCATCTCCTCCACACAACGACGGGTGATGAGCTCCAGGATGTTCTTCGAAGCCGAGAAGTTGAGGAAAGGGCAACCATACATCAAGGGTGGGCAGCTGATGCGCACATGCACCTCCTTGGCGCCGTAGTCGTAGAGCATCTTCACGTTGTCGCGCAGCTGGGTGCCACGCACGATGCTGTCGTCGCAGAAAGCCACCTTCTTGCCCTCCAACAAGGCGCGGTTGGGGATGAGCTTCATCTTGGCCACATGCTCCCTTTGGCTCTGGTTGACAGGCATGAAGCTCCGCGACCATGTGGGGGTGTACTTCACCACGCCGCGCAGATACGGGATCTTGCGCACGTTGGAATAGCCCAAGGCCATGCCGATGCCCGAGTCGGGGATGGCAGAGACGTAGTCGATGTCGACATAGTCGTGCTTGCCCATCTCGCGGCCTTCGTTGTAGCGCGCCTCCTCCACGTTGATGCCCTCATAGTCGGTGGCAGGATAGCCGTAGTAGATCCACAGGAAGGAGCACACCTGCTTCTTCGGGTTGGGAGCCAGCATTTGCTGCACGCCGTCGACGGTCACCTTGACGATTTCGCCCGGACCGACGTTGTAGCAAGTCATGTAGTCGAGGTTGATATAGCTGTGGCTCTCGGAGGCCACCACATAGCCTTCCTCGCCCTTGCCCACCACGATGGGGGTGCGGCCGAGGTAGTCGCGGGCGGCGATGATGCCGTCTTCGGTGAGGATGATCATAGAGCAGGAGCCTTTCACCTTTTCGTACACGTTCTTGATGCCGTCCACGAAGTCCTCACCCTGGGTGATGAGGAGGGCCACCAGTTCGGTGGGATTGGTGAAGCCCATACTCAGCTCGGCAAAGTGCTGCTTGTTGGCGAGACAGTGGTCGACCAGCTCATCGATGTTGTTGATTTTGGCCACCGTACTGATGGCGAACTTACCCAAATGCGAGTTGACAATGATGGGTTGCGGGTCGGTGTCACTGATGACGCCGATGCCGAGGTTGCCTGTGAATTTGTTCGCGCCCATCTCATCGCTGAACTTCGTGCGGAAATAGGAATTCTCGATGTCGTGGATCGAACGGTGAAAACGTTCGCCGTCGTAGGTCACCATACCGGCGCGCTTGGTGCCGAGATGTGAGTGATAGTCAATGCCATAGAACAAATCCTGCGCGCAGGGTTGTTTCAAAACAGTGCCAAAAAAGCCGCCCATAGTGTTTTCAATTTAAGGTTATGTAAGTATTCAAGTAAATTACGATATAATTGTTTTGTCACAGTTTTTTTTTCGACTATGACCAGTGACCATGACTATGACCGCTTTGGAAAGGCTGTTAGCTTTTAGCCGTTAGCTATTAGCTTTGCAGCTCATAAGCTAAAGGCTAATTGCTAATAGCTAACAGCTCTGTCTGGTCATGGTCATTGTCACAAGTCATTGTCTGATAGTCTCGCGTCTTTTATGTAAACTAAAGTTGCTCATTCTCTTATAAAAACAAAAAACATCTGCGGAAGGTGTCCCGTAGATGGACTGCAAAAGTAGGGAAAAAAGTTATTGCAGCAACAAAAGATTTCAGATTATTTGGTTTTTTTATAACTACGGATTATACAGATTTTTACGGATTTGGATTCGACAATTTTGGGGTCGCAAGCTCCCGATTTGTACGGATGGGCCAAAGCTGATGATTGAAATTCAACAATTAAGTAACTATTCAAAATCGAACTGTATGCAATAGATTTCCCTGCGGGGAATGGAGTTAAGTCATAGTAATTAAGCGGCGGCATAAACAAGTTGACTATTCGTAAGCTCCACAGCCGCCGCATGTAAAAAAAACGAACGGACTCCATTCCCGCTAGGGAATCTCAACAAGTTGATTATGCAAACTAATTATGCTCATCTAATTCAACAATTCAACAATTAAACATCCATCGATTCAACAATTATAACTATTTTTGCCGAAATTTTCCGTAAGCCTATGATACTCAAACTCTACCCTACCGATCCCAACCCGCGCTACGTCAAGATGATCCTGGAATGCTTGTCCGACGGCGGCACCATCATCTTCCCTACCGACACCTTGTACGGCTTGGGCGGCTGCATCAACAACCCGCGCACCTTCGAGCGCATTTGCCAGATCAAAGGCATCAAGAAAGAGAAGGCCAACTTCTCGTTCATCTTCCACGACCTCAGCATGTTGAGTGAGTTCACCAAGCCCATCAACAACGATGTGTTCAAGATGATGAAGCGCAACCTTCCTGGAGCCTTCACCTTCATTTTGGAGGCCAACAACAACATCCCCCGCATCTTCCAAAGCAAGAAGAAAACCATCGGCATCCGCATCCCCGACCAGCCCATCATCACGAACATTGTCAAGGAATTTGGCTCGCCCATCATGACTACCTCCTTGGCCGACGAAGAAGATGAAATCAACCCCTACCTCACCGACCCTGAAGAGATCCACGACCGTTACAAGGACTTGGTGGACATCATCATCGATGGCGGTGCAGGCGAGAACGAAGAAAGCACCGTTGTGGATTGCACTGACAATGAAATAGTTATCATCCGTCAGGGCAAAGGATTGTTGGATGAATGAAAAAAAATTGGCTGAAAAAGTCAGTGATAATGAAAAAAGCTGTACTTTTGCAGCCGCTTTAGCCCCCTATCCCTTTAGGGGAAGCAAGGATGACTCGGTAGCTCAGCAGGTAGAGCACAACACTTTTAATGTTGGGGTCCTGGGTTCGAGCCCCAGCCGGGTCACGAATAAACAAAAAATCTCCGACCATGGTCGGAGATTTTTTGTTATCTTTGCCATCCCAAAGGAATTACAATGATTGACCTATTGAAAGACCTCAACGAGCCTCAAAGAGAGGCCGTTACCACAATAGAAGGCCCCGTGATGGTGATTGCCGGTGCCGGTTCGGGCAAGACCCGCGCCCTCACCTACCGTGTCGCCTACATGATCCAAGAGGGCGTCGATCCCTTCAGCATCATGGCTCTCACCTTCACCAACAAGGCCGCCCGCGAGATGAAGGAACGCATCATGCAACTTGTCAACGCCAGCGATGCCCGCAACGTGTGGATGGGCACCTTCCACTCCATCTTTGCAAGGATTTTACGCATCGAGGCGGAAAAGATTGGCTTCACGAGCAATTTCTCGATTTACGACACGGATGACTCGAAGGCACTCATCACGCAGATACTCAAAGACTTGAGCCTCGATACCAAGGTCTACCCTGCCAAACAGGTGCTGGCCCGCATCAGCTCAGCCAAGTCGAGCCTCTTCTCGCCCGAAGACTATGCCAACAACCCTGAGGTCCAAGAGGCCGACCGCAAGGCCAACAAGCCGCTCATCGGGCAGCTGTTCAAGCTCTACAACGAGCGTCTGCATCGTGCCAACGCCATGGACTTCGATGACATCTTGTACTTCACCAATGTGCTGCTGCGCGACAACCCCGACGTGCTCTACAAATACCAGAACCACTTCAAGTTCATCCTTGTCGACGAATACCAGGACACCAACTATGCCCAATACCTCATTGTGAAGCGCATCGCGGCGTTGTTCGAGAACATTTGCGTGGTGGGCGACGATGCCCAAAGCATCTATGCCTTCCGTGGCGCCAACATCCAGAACATCCTCAACTTCAAGAACGACTACCCTGATTATAAGCTGATTAGGCTGGAGCAAAACTACCGTTCCACCCAAAACATCGTGAATGCCTCGAACGCCGTCATCGCGCACAACAAGGACCAAATCAAGAAAAAAGTGTGGAGCGACAAGGAGAAAGGCGAACTCATCGGCCTCATCCATGCCAACAGCGACACCGAGGAAGGCACCATGGTGGCCAACAGCATCTTCCAATACAAGATGACCCGCCACCTACCCAACAAGAGCTTCGCCATCCTCTACCGCACCAACGCCCAAAGCCGTTCGATGGAAGAGGCACTGCGCAAACAGAACATACCTTATAAGATATATGGAGGTCTCTCGTTCTACGACCGCAAGGAAATCAAAGACCTGCTGGCCTATTTCCGCGTCGTCATCAATCCCGAGGACGAACAGGCGCTTTTGCGCATCATCAACTACCCTGCCCGAGGCATCGGAAAGACCAGCATAGAGCGTATGATGGTCGTCGCCAACGAGCGACGCACCAGCATCTGGAAGTGCATGGAAAACAACGTGTTCCCGCAGGACTTCAACATGGGCACCGTCAACAAGTTCCGTGACTTCATGGTGATGATCAAGAGCTTCCAAAGCTTGCAGCCAAACATATCACCAGCACCATCGGACTCATCAAGGTGCTGAAGGAAGACGACAGTCCTGAGGGCGTGTCGAGGGTCGAAAATGTGGAGGAATTGCTCAATGCCATCATGGAGTTCAGCGACCGGCAGGTGGATGAGACCACTGGCGAGACCGCCCGTGTCGATCTGGTGCAGTTCATGGAAGACGTGGCTTTGCTCACCGACAGCGAGATGAAGAAAGACGACCCCGAGGAGGACTTCGTCAGCCTGATGACCGTACACTCGGCCAAGGGCCTGGAGTTCCCCTATGTCTATGTCGTCGGCATGGAAGAGAACCTCTTCCCTGGCATCCTCAGCCTCAGCACGAGAGAAGAGCTGGAAGAGGAACGCCGACTGTTCTACGTGGCCATCACCCGCGCCATGACCAAACTGACTTTGAGCTATGCCGAGCAACGCTACCGTTACGGTAACCTCACCCTCAGCGAGCGTTCGCGCTTCGTTAATGAAATTGACGCGAGCCTTATCGAGCAGACGCAGAAGGCCTCGTTCAGAGGCACCTCGCCCATGGGCGGACGTCCTTTCGGTCGACGCATCAACGAACCCGAGCAGCACGGCTTCCGCAAACTAGAGGAAACGCCCTCGTTTGCCAAGCCGAGTTTCAACCAACCCGCTATACCAAAGGACTTTGAGCCTTCCAATCCCGACCTTTTGCAGGAAGGCATGCGCGTGATGCACGCCAAGTTTGGTGCAGGCACCATATTAAGCATTGAAGGCGCAGGGGCGAACAAGAAGGCGAGTGTCCAATTCGACACGGCTGGTGTGAAAATGCTCATGCTGAAGTTTGCGCGATTGGGGATAATCAACTTCAAATCAAAAAAAACTCATTATTTTTGCATTCGTAACAGAAGAAAGGAAATGCCATGAAAGAAGAAGAGACGTTACCTTACACCGTTGAAGAGCTCTTGGAAAGAGCCGAGGAAGGCCGTAGACAAATTGCTTTGGGCAATTACACTGAAGTTGAAGATTTCCTCCGTGAGCTTGATAAGAACTTTGAAGAAGAAGCTATGAACAAATCATCTTTTACAGCTGCGGAAGAGCTGCATTTTGAGGCAATATGAGAATCAAAGTTGAAGATGAGGCCAAGAAGAAAATCTTGCGAACGGCTCGATACATCCAAAACCAGTTTGGTAAAGAAGCGAGAGTGGAATTCAGGAATGAAGTCCATCGCGTTGTGAATCTATTGAGCAGTAATCCCCTCCTTGGCCCTCTGGAACCTCTTCTTGCAGATGCCCCAGTGCCCTACAGAAGCATCGTTGTGAGACATTTGAACAAGTTTGTCTACTGGATAAACAACGATGTGATAGAAATCGTCGATTTCTGGGACTGCCGTCGCGAGCCGAAAAAACAGGCTGAGCAGACCATTGCCCACAATAATAACACCTAATTACAACAAGGAAAATATAGATTATTACAAGGCAAAACCTTTTTCCATTATTATTGCGCTATCATCAGAAAAACATGTACCTTTGCACCAAAATTGAATCACAATGAACAAACCAGGTTTAACCTATAATACAGAGAAAGAACAGATTGTCATTTCGGAATACGGCCGCTGCGTGCAGGCATTTCGGAATACGGCCGCTGCGTGCAGGAAATGATCAAGAAACTGCCCGAAATTGAAGACCGGGAGCAGCGCACCGAAGCCGCAAAATACATCATCAGCGTGATGGTGCAGATGAACCCGAACATCAAGCAGTCGAGCGACTACGAGCACAAACTCTGGGACCACCTCTACATGATTTCGGGCTACAACCTCGATGTGGATAGTCCTTATGCCCCTCCTGTCCCGCTGGAAAAGCAAAGCAAACCACAACACATTGGTTATCAGAATAATGACATCAAATATGGTCACTACGGCCAATACCTCATCAAGATGATAGAGGCAGCCTCGCAGGAGGAAAACGAGGAAGTACGCGAGGCTCTCGCCTACTCGTTGGCTGGACAGATGAAACGCAACTACATAGAATGGAACAAGAGCGTCGTCAACGACCAAGTCATCATCGATGACCTGAAAAACATCAGCGGCGGACGCCTTGTCATCTCCGAAGAGTCGAAGCTGAACAGCAACGCTGACCTTGGGAAAGTCCAACCACAAGCCAAGCAACCACAACAACAGCAAGGCAAGAAGAAAAAGAAGAAAGTGCCGAACCTGAAGGCCAACATGAACAACCCGAACAACCCGGCGTATAAGAAACGCATGCAAGAGTTGGGAAAACTATAAATAAGCCGTCAGCTATCAGCAATCAGCTATCAGCCACTGTCGAAGCAAGCTGATTGCTGGCTGCTGATAGCTTAAAGCCCAAAAAAAAAGAACACTATGGCATCACTGAAGATCAAAGGCGGCTGCAAGCTGCAGGGCGAAATCATCCCGCAAGGCGCGAAGAACGAGGCCATGCAAATCCTCTGTGCCTGTCTGCTCACCGACGAGAAAGTCACCATCCACAACCTGCCCGACATCTTGGACATCAACAACTTGATTGCCTTGTTGGAAGGCATGGGCGTGACCGTTGAACGTCCCACGAGGCATGACATCGTTTTACAGGCCAAAGACATCAATTTCAACTACTTCCATCTGACTGCTTATCAAAAAACAGCCTCAAAGCTAAGAGGTAGCGTGATGATGACTGGCCCCATGCTGGCTCGTTTCGGCAAGGCATACATGCCCAAGCCCGGTGGCGACAAAATCGGTCGGCGCAGATTGGACACCCATGTCATCGGTCTCCAAAAACTTGGTGCCATCTTTGATTTCAACTCCTACGAAGTCGAAGTGCAGCGCGGTGGCCTGAAAGGCTGCTACATGCTCCTTGACGAAGCCTCAGTGACTGGCACGGCCAACATCATCATGGCCGCTGTGATGGCACAAGGCACCACCACCATCTTCAATGCCGCTTGCGAGCCTTACCTCGTGCAACTCTGCACCATGCTCAACAACATGGGTGCCGACATCAAAGGCGTAGGTTCCAACCTTTTGACCATCAACGGAGTAAACAAACTCCATGGAACCGAGCACACCTTGCTTGCCGACATGATTGAAGTAGGCTCATTCATTGGCATGGCCGCCATGACTGGCAGCGAAATCACCATCAAGAATGCAGGCATTACACAGTTGGGCATCATCCCCGACGTGTTCCGCAGGCTCGGCATTCAGATGGAATACCGTGGCGACGACATCTTCATCCCAGCCCAAGACCATTACGAGGTGCAGACCTTCATGGACGGCAGCATCCTCACCGTGGCCGATGCGCCTTGGCCCGGCTTCACGCCTGACTTGATCAGTATCGTATTGGTGGTAGCCACGCAAGCCAAAGGTACCGTACTCATCCACCAAAAGATGTTTGAGAGCCGCTTGTTCTTCGTCGACAAGCTCATCGACATGGGCGCGCAGATCATCCTTTGCGACCCACACCGTGCCAACGTCATCGGCCTTGACCATTCACACAATCTGCGCGGTATCCGCATGGCCTCGCCCGACATCCGCGCCGGTGTTGCCTTGCTCATTGCTGCCCTCTCCGCCGACGGCACCAGCATCATCGACAACAGTGACCAGATTGAGCGCGGTTACCAATACATCGACAAGCGCGTCAACGCCCTCAGTCTCGACGGACCTATCATCGAGCGCCTCTAAGCCATGCTTTCCATTTCCCTGCCATTTTGTCAAAACCTTAGCTTTGGCAAAGGATTTGATATGTCTTAGCGCAAAATGGAAAATAATAGCAAAACACACATATCATGACAGAAAACGAAAACGTTAACAATCAAGACGATGCCTTGAAAGACACCGTCAACCCCGACATGGAAAACAGTCAAGAATCCGTCGACAAACAGACAAAACAAAAAGAAACCGCTGAAGCCAAAGAGGCTCCAGATGACAAGGTTTCGGACAAAAAGTCAAAGCGGTTCAAGATTCGTCACGCCCAGGAGAAGGCTTTGGAAGAGGAAAAGGCAAAGTATGCCGAGTTGAATGACAAATACCTGCGCCTGTTCTCGGAATTCGACAACTTCCGCAAGCGCACGGCCAAGGAGAAGCTGGACTTGACCGTTACAGCTTCGGAGAACGTCATCAAGGACATCCTGCCCGTATTGGATGACTTCGAGCGTGCATTGCAAAACATGGAGAAAAACGGCAACGAGGCCGACCTACAAGGCGTTACCTTGATTTTCAACAAGTTGAAAGACACTTTGAAAAAGAAAGGCTTGGAGGAGATCGAGGCCATGGGTGTCGAGTTCAACACCGATGAACACGAAGCCTTGACAATGATTCCCGCGCCTGAGGAAGACAAGAAAGGCAAAGTCTTGGATGTCATCCAGAAAGGCTACAAGCTGAATGGAAAAGTGATTCGTTTTGCTCGAGTGGTGGTTGGTAATTGACACGCTTCGCGTCACTGCGAGGCACGAAGCAGTCCAGACAATAAACTTTAATTCCTGGATTGCTTCGTCGTTCCTCCTCGCAATGACGCAAAGCGACAACAAGAACTCATGAAAAAGAAAGGAAATTTTAGATAATGGCAGAAAAAAGAGATTACTACGAGGTGCTGGGGGTCAACAAGAACTCCACACCCGATGAGATAAAGAGCGCCTACCGTAAGGCCGCCTTGAAATGGCATCCCGACAAGTGGGTGAACGGCACCGATGCCGAGAAGAAGACCGCTGAGGAGAACTTCAAGGAAGCCTCAGAGGCCTATTCCGTTTTGAGCGACGCCAACAAGAAGGCGCGTTACGACAAGTATGGCTTCTCCGGCATGGACGGTGGCTCGGCCAGCGGCGGCGGCTTCGGTGGCTTCGGCGACTTCGATTTGAACGACATCTTGAACAGCGTGTTCGGTCGTGGCTTCGACTTCGGCGGCTTTGGTGGCGGCTTCGGCTTTGGCGGAGGTGGCAGCAGCCGTGGAGGCACTGTCAAGCAACGCGGCTCCAACATCCGCGTGAAAGTAAAGCTGAACCTGCAAGAGATTGCCCACGGTGTAAAGAAGAAAATCAAGGTGAGCAAGTACGTGGCATGTACACATTGCCATGGCAGCGGCTCTGAGGATGGCTCCACTGAGACCTGTCCGACCTGCCACGGTCGCGGGCAAGTGGTGCAGACCGTCAACAGCTTCTTCGGACAGATGCAGACCGCCTCGGTGTGTCCCACCTGCGGCGGACAAGGCACTATCATCAAGAAAAAATGCACCCATTGCGGCGGCGAGGGCATCATGAAAGGTGATGAAGTCATCGAGATTGACATCCCTGCCGGCGTGGGCGAAGGCATGCAGCTCACCGTGCGCGGCAAAGGCAATGCTGGGCCGCACAACGGCGTGAATGGCGATTTGCTCGTCCTCATCGAAGAAGAGCCGCATCCCGAATTCGAGCGCGATGAGAGCACCTTGATCTACAACCTGTTCATCACCATCCCCGACGCCATTTTAGGAACCCAAGCCGAAGTGCCCACCGTCGACGGCAAGGTAAGAGTCAAGATCGCCCCTGGCACGCAGAGCGGCAAGGTGCTGAGACTGAGAGGTAAAGGCCTGCCCATCCTCAACGGCTACGGCAACGGCGACATGCTTGTCAATGTGAACGTATGGATTCCAAAGAAGTTCAACAAAAAGGAAGAGGAACTGTTGCAGCAACTCGCCCAGTCGGAGAATTTCAAGCCCAACCCTACCGCCGAAGAGAAGAGTTTTTTCAGTAAGATTAAGGACTACTTTAACTAAAATAAACCGGCGTTTCGACAGGCTCAACGACCTTGCAAGGGTCCCTGAGCCTGTCGAAGGGTCCGTTTTACAATTAAAACATGACCAAAATATCCGTCAACGAGGTTACGAAGAAATACGCCGACCACACCGCATTAGACCGTATGTGCATTGACATTCCCGAGCAGTGCATCTACGGTCTTTTAGGTCCCAACGGCGCAGGCAAGACCACCCTCATCCGCATCCTCAACCAAATCACGGCGCCCGACACTGGCGAAGTGTTGATCAACGGTGAGAAGCTGAACCAGAATCACATCGCACGCATCGGATACCTACCCGAAGAACGCGGCCTTTACAAGAAGATGAAAGTCGGCGAGCAGGCCATCTACCTTGCCGAACTGAAAGGCATCAAGAAAGCCGAGGCCAAGAAAAGGCTGATGGAATGGTTTGAGAAGTTCGAAATCAGTGGCTGGTGGGACAAGAAGGTGGAAGAGCTCTCGAAAGGCATGCAGCAGAAAGTGCAGTTCATCACCACCATCATCCACGAGCCCGACATCCTCATCTTCGACGAGCCTTTCAGCGGCTTTGACCCCATCAACGCCAACCTCCTGAAGGAATCTATCCTCGGGCTGCGCGACAAAGGCGCGACGGTGCTGCTCTCCACCCATAACATGGCCTCCGTCGAGGAGCTTTGCGACAGCATCACCTTAATTAATAAAGGTAAGAGCATCCTGCAAGGCAAGGTCAGCGACATCAAGCGGCAACACGACACCCACAAGCGGGAAATCATCATCCGCACGGAGAACCTGCAGCCCATTTATGCCTTGGGCGACACCTATAATAATATAAAGGTGGAGCCGACCGAAGTGGCCAACGAGACAAAACTAACCACCTATAGCGAGTCGCCTGCCGACCTGCTCAACCAGCTGCTCCAAATCGGAGAGTTGGTCTCATTCAAAGAGGTGCTGCCCTCCATGAACGACATCTTCATCCAAGAAGTGCAATCCAAAAACCAAGCCTCATGAACAAGATTCTTGGGTCCCATCCTGATGGCGGCTATCTACATCATCCCCATCATGCTTGCCCTCAATTCAAGCACCGACCACCTGCGTGTGGCTGTCGTTGATGAGAGCCATTGGTTTGAGGACCGTTTCATTGACACCAAAGATCACACTTTCATCACCATGCCCGGCCAGCCCATCGACTCGGTCAAAGAAATGGTGAAAAGTGGGGTGTTCGACATGGCCGTCTACGTGCCACCTACCCAACTCAACATCCCTTCGAACGCTATAGTCTACAGCATCCGCCAGGTGCCGATGGAGGTGGAAAACTACATCAGCAGCGTGATGAAGAAGGAAATCGAAGATCAGAAACTGATGGCTAAGGGCGTCGACCCCGAAATCGTC
>CACXXW010000075.1 GCA_902771635.1 uncultured Bacteroidia bacterium
AGCTCGCACTGCAAAGATACGCTTTTTGACTTATCTCTGCCTATCATATTATGTCGTTTCTTGATCTCCGTCACCAACCATTTTTGGCAACATTACCTCAAAGCATAGGGCTTAGCGTATGCGTATTCTTCTGCCTACCCGAAGCTTGTCGGTCTTTTTTATCTTGTTGAGCTTGCAAAGAAGGGTGACTGTGGTTTGATGCTCCACAGCAATCTTGCTCAAAGTGTCTCCTTTCTTGACAATGTAATACTCTTTTTCGTGGTAAGGATGGGATGCCGATCTCGAGTCAACTATGTTGATTTTGAAGGTTTTGTCAAGGTTGGAGTAGGCATCTCTCATGATTTTGGTCGAAATACTATAGTCCTTGTTAACCAATCTGGCAGAGTCGGCCAAGGAGTGTGCAAACAGCCAGTCGTAGGTTTGGTCAAGGTAGAAGATGCGTGCCAGCTGCGAATGGTTGACGCCCCTCATTTTGTCGAAAATGAGCTTGCTGGTATCGCCACATTGAATCATGGATTTGACAACCCTTTCGGAGCATCTTACCGGCACCGCTTGGTCGGCTGTGCCATGGATGATCCAAAGAGGAAGTTCGTTAAGTCCACACAACTCCTTCACCGAGGCACCACCACACATGGCCATGGCTGCCGCAATCCTATCAGGATAGCTTGCCGCCACATCGAGAGTGCCATAACCGCCAAGACTCATGCCAAGGACATAAAAGCGGTTGGTGTCGACAGGATAATGGTCTTTCACCCAATCAAAAACGTCCATCACTTTCTCTGGTTTCCAAGCGCCTTGCGTTTGAGGTGCCACCACAATGGCATCAATGGTTCTGCCTTTGGTCAGGGCATCGATGCATCCATAATTGCGAACCTTGTTCAGATTGTTCCCACAAAGGCTCTTCCCATGCAAAAACATCACCACGGGTTTCTTGACATCAGGAGCATTATAGTTTTCAGGCAGATAGAGCCAGAAATTATATCCTTGTTTGATGGAGTCGCGACAAGCAATCAGCTGCGCGAAGGCTTTTGAATACAAGGCGAAAAGCAGAAGACTTATAATGATCAGTGTTTTTTTCATAGATTATTGTAACGAAATTTTGTAGATTTTATTTCCCCTCGACCCTAAAACAATTTTATTGTCGATGATAACAGGAGATGACTCGAAATTGCTGCCAACTCTTTGTGTTGCCACGATTTCGCCTGTCTTGCCTTTGATTACATAGACATTGCCACTCGTGTCGGCGGTAAAGATGAACATCTCGTTCTTGTCGTTATAGAATGCCACTGGCGATGACCAGCAATATTGTTTGGTCTTTGTTTGATAAAGAATGCGACCGTCGCTCTTGTCAAATGCGGTAAAATAGCCGCGAACAGCCGTAGTGTTGATGCAGAAATTGCTGAAAATCATGCCTTCACAATCGCCACCACCCAACAAAGGAGAACAATACATACCACCGTCCAAGGTCTTTTCGCTGCCCATGTGAAGCCTGCGGCACGCAATCGTGTCTTCCCATATCAACTCGCCTGTTAGTCCGTGCAATTTTACGAAATAGCTCTTCCCTGTATTGCCTTGACGGTCAACCTCACAGCCTGTGTACACGTATGGGATGCCATCTTCAATGTCGACAAGTGGAGTGGCATCGGTGTCGTCATGGTTCCAATAATGCCACACGGGCTTCATTGTATTGAGATTGACGCAGAGTATATTCCCCGCATTGTCAGAGATATAACCGTAGTTCTTATGGACCGCCATTGATGACTCGATGCCAGGCGAACTCTTGGATTTGGTCAAAGAATAGCGTAGTGTGGATTGCAAGGTGTAGCCTCCATCGCCGATATAATACTTGTAAAGTGTGCCATTCTCGCCAGGACGGAATACAAAGCCTCCGATGCGCTTTCGGGTCTTTTCCAAAAGAATGTATGGTCCTATGGGTGAACATGTCGAATACGATATTGCCAAAAGGTGTATGTTTCTCCACCCCATGTCCAACATAAAGATGACCGTTAAACAGAGGGTTGAGTGAAGGCGTTCCTTTCAGCACGTTTTTGGTGTCGAGGCATTTACGGCTTTCTTCACCTGTTTGGAAATCAATGAAGTACACATTGCCGCACAGTGATGCGATGATGAGCTCTTGCGGATATAAATGATCGATGACCGTGTCGTTCAATTGTTCAAAACGTGCCAAAATGCTGTCTGGCCATTGGACATAGACGGGTTGTCCAGTCCAACCTGTACCTCCGTACCAAGTGCCGTGGGAGGTCTTGGAGGTGTCCATTCCCGTCTTGAAGACCCAATCCACGTTGATATTGATGGAATCGCTGCGAAGATGCCCGCAGAAGTTGGGGTTTCTTGTTGGACTACCACGAAACATGAAAATGCCTGGTGCGTCTTCATAAAGGTCTTTGAAATCAGATAGCATACATGGCACTGAATTGTCAAAAGTGTCGACCACAAACATCACTTTCTCAGCTGAGGCATACATGGTGTCGGGGAAGCCGTAGTCGATAACGACTGGTGGGATGGTGTCGGCAACTACTGTCTCTTCCACCACGACTTGAGGTTGCTCCATCGTACAGGATGGGGTAGCCATAATGATGCTGAACAGGAATATGAAAGCTAATTGTTTCATTTTTCGTTATTTAGTAATCCAACCATCATCGGAAATGGTTGGTGGATTGTCGTAAAAATCGGTCGCGCTCAACGATTTGATGCTTTTCAAGGCTCGGTCTTTCTTGTCAATCAAAGGGCCATTGTTGGGGTTGACCTGATAGGTGGAAATCACCTGGGCATCAATGAAATCACCTGTCTTGGCATCCATACGGATTCTAAAAATAGGAGCGATTCCCAACTTGCCGGCAATCTTGATTTGGCTATAGGTGGCAAAGTTACCCATGCTGTAGGCGATGAATTTACCGTTGTAAATTTCTACGCCTCGCGTGACATGCGGTCCATGACCGAGAACGACATCAGCGCCAGCATCGATAGCAAGATGGGCAAACTCGTAAGCATTGCCGCGGTTTTGTTCAATATAGTAGTCCGCTTTGCGCGTGACGTGCTCATAGGCAACACCTTCTCCACCGCAATGCATCGAAACGATGACCACATCGCAGGTAGCGGCAAGTTGGCTCACCAGACTCTTCATATTGGCATAGTCGTGGAGCGGCACGATGCTCGTATTGGGTGAGAAAGCGCAAAAGCCATAGCGCACCCCGTTGATGACAAAGGTGGCGGTGGGTTTTGTTTGATAGCCTGCCCAGTTCAAATGGTTGTCGTTAAGGATTTTAGTTGTGTTGTCACGCCCATATTGACGGAAGTCGTTGCTGTGGTTGTTGCCCACACTAATCAAATTGAAACCTGCATCTTTGTAGTATTTGATATAGCTCGACGGCATTCCGAAGCAAAACATCTTGCATTCCTTGACCAAGCTGTCGGCCAGCACTCCTTCCATGTTGCAGAAAACGATATCGCCGCCTTCAAAGTAAGGCTTCACCTCATCAAAGAAATGCTTTGCTGTTTCTTCATCGGCCAAATCTGACCGTTTGGGAAAAATCGTTCCCAACATCACATCGCCAACGGCCACAATGGTCAAAGTATCCTGCGCAGAAAGCAAACTGGGAATAAGCGACAAAAACAAAAATGTCGCCTTCAACAAATTTGAAAAGCGTTTCATTAATCTTCAACTTTCGGAAAGTTTGCAAAGATAGGGAGTATTTTTGTATTTTTGCCAATTATTTCGATTTCGGCTGAAAAATGTTCAAGAAAATCCTCGGTACGGGCGCGGCAAGAGCGGTCAATGTGTTAACACAATTGGCCACCCTAATTATGGGAACCCGTTATCTAGGTGCTGCAGAATGGGGCAAAGCTTTCATCGCCCAAACCGACATCACCTTTTTATTAATAGGCATCGAACTCATTGCAGGAAGCGGATTGGTGTATTTTACGCCACGTAAGAAAGTCGCCACGCTGATGAAGATTTCATACGGCTGGATAGCCTTCGTGATGCTGGTTTACCTACTGTTGTTCAATATCTTACATTTCTTCCCGAACTTCTATCACACCATCGTTCCCGAAGGCTATGCTTGGCTCGTTTTGTTGATGACTTTTGTCTACAGCCTGCATGAATTTAACCTCAACCATTTCCTTGGCAAAGAAAAGGTGGCAACCTATAACTGGCTGTTTCTCATTCAGATATTGACACAGGTCTCCATGATGGCTGTTCTTATTTTTGCCTTGAACCTGAGGACGGCCAAAGCCCTACTCTACTCTCAACTTTGTGGCTATAGTTTGGCCACCCTCATCGGATGGATTCTGCTCTTCCCAAGGCTGAAACGCGATGGTGGAGAACCTTTGAAAGACAGTTTGAAGGAAATGCTCCATTATGGTGCATTCATGCAACTTTCAACCTTGGTCAGTACACTGAACAAGCGCTTGAGCCTCTATTTGTTGAACACCCATTGCGATGAGAAATCCATCGGTGTGTATGCCTCGGGTACACAAGTTACAGAAGGTGTGAACATCGTGGGACAAAGCATTGGTTTGGTCGCCTTCTCCTCGTTGAGCAACACCGAAAAGGAAGAGCGTGCCTCTCAACTTACCTTGCGCTTTATGAAAGTAGCCATTTTGCTGACATTCACCGCTTTGTTTGTCATTTGTCTGCTCCCGACGGTGTTTTTTGAATGGGTGTTTTCAGGTGAGTTTGCTGACATCCGCACTGTCATCCTTCTGATGGCGCCCGGAATCGTGTTTTTCTCTGCCCATACCATTTTGGCTAACTATTTTTCTGGCACGGGTCAACCGAAATACAACCTTTATGCCTCACTCATCGGTCTTTCGGTTACACTTGTTTCAGCCTTTGTTTTGATCCCTATATTGGGCATCCGTGGTGCCGCCATCACCACATCGCTGACTTACACGGCGTTGTTTGTTTACCATTGGATTGTCTTCCACAAACACACGAATTGCCATTTGTATCATTTGATTCCAAATCGCGAAGATTGGGAATGGGTGAAAACAACCGTCAAAGGTATTTTCTGACGTTTTTTTTCGTACCTTTGCAACCAAATCCACTTTTATGAGCGAAATCAACGAAGACGACATCTTCACGCAAGATAGCGACCCTATTCCTACCACTGAAAACTATAACGACGACAGCATCGTCCATCTTGAGGACATGGAGCACATCCGTCGCCGTCCAGGTATGTATATCGGCAAACTCGGCGACGGTGCCTCGCAAGATGACGGTATCTATGTGCTGATCAAAGAAGTGATCGACAACTCCATCGATGAGTTCACTTCTGGCTTCGGTAAGAAGATAGAAGTTAGGGTTGACAAAGCAGAAAAGAAAGTCAGCATCCGCGACTATGGCCGTGGCATCCCGTTGGGCAAGCTGAAAGAGGCTGTTTCGCAACTGAATACCGGTGCCAAGTATGACAGCAAGGTGTTCCAGAAGTCGGTCGGATTGAACGGTGTGGGTACCAAGGCCGTCAATGCGCTTTCATCGTATTTTAAGGTGCAGTCGGTCCGCGAAGGCAAGACAAGGATTGTGGAGTTTGCTCAGGGAAAGTTGATTAATGATTCGGGGATTATTCCAGTAGATGCGGCCCTTCGACAGGCTCAGGGACCTAACCCTACTGTCGGCCCTTCGACAGGCTCAGGGACCTTAGATACTGGAACTTTAACTGAGTTCATCCCCGATTCTGCTTTGTTCGGTAACTTTCACTATGTGGATGAATACATCGAGAAGCGCGTGTGGAACTATGCCTACCTTAACCGTGGTTTGAGCCTCATTTATAACGACAAACGCTATTATTCCAAAAACGGCCTCCTCGACCTTTTGCAGAACAACATGGAAGGCGAAGGCCTCTACCCCATCATCCATATCAAGGACGGCGACTTTGAGGCTGCTTTCACCCATGTCAACGGTCAGTCGAGCGACTATTTCTATTCGTTTGTCAATGGCCAACACACCACTGAAGGCGGTACACACCAGTCCGCTTTCCGCGAAGGCTATGCCCGCGTGGTGCGCGAGTTCTATCAAAAGGAATACGAGCCTGCCGACATCCGTCAAGGCCTGATTTGCGCTTTGTGTGTCCGCATTCAAGAACCTGTGTTTGAGGCACAAACCAAGACCAAACTCGGCTCCACCCACCTTGCGCCTAACAATCCAGACGGCACAAACGACAGTCCCTTCCTTAAAACATACGTCTTCGACATCCTGAAGCGCCATTTGGATAACTACCTGCACAAGAATCCTGAGACCGTCAGCGTGTTGCAGGCGAAGATCCAAGCCAATGAGAAGGAGCGCAAGGAGATTGCCGGCATCAAGAAGGCTGCCCGCGAGAGCGCCAAGAAGGTCAGTCTCAACAACCGCAAGCTCCGCGACTGCCGCATTCACCTCAACACCAACCACGAGAAACGCCTCGAAAGCACCATCTTCATCACCGAGGGCGACTCCGCATCGGGAAGCATCACCAAGAGCCGCGACGTGCAGACTCAGGCCGTGTTCAGCCTGCGCGGTAAGCCGCTCAACTGCTTGGGGATGACCAAGAAGGTGTGTTACGAGAACGAGGAGTTCAACCTGCTGCAAGCCGCCTTGAACATCGATGAGGACATCGAGAACCTGCGTTACAACAACATCGTCATCGCCACCGATGCCGATGTGGATGGTATGCACATCCGCCTGCTGATGCTCACTTTCTTCCTCCAGTTCTATCCCGACCTCGTGCGTAACGGCCATGTCTACATCTTGCAGACGCCTTTGTTCCGTGTGCGCAACAAAAAGGAGACCTACTATTGCTACACCGACGAGGAACGCATCGCCGCCAAGGAGAAATGCGGCAAGCAGGCCGAGATCACCCGCTTCAAAGGCTTGGGCGAAATCTCCCCCGACGAGTTCCGTGGCTTCATTGGGCCTAACATGAGGCTTGAGCCCGTCATCTTGCGCTACGACTTTGGCATCAAGGAGCTGCTGGAATATTATATGGGCAAGAACACCATGGAGCGCCAAAGGTTCATCATCGACAATCTTCGGATTGAGGATGACTCGGAGATGGATAAGATGTAGTGCTTTTTACATAAACTATCATATAATGAAGTAATTTTCTGTGTTTACATTCTCACATGATAGTTTATTATGACACACTGACTGTTTCCAAAATGGAAATAGTCGTGCGGTTATTGCAAGATTTGCAACAACTGAGGATAAATCGGAGATTCCGATTTTTCTTCTAAACAATCGATTGAACTTGTCGGGATTTCCGACAGGTTGCTTTTTCCCAACTCATTAGATGACAGTTGCATTTTTTGCAACAGTCATTTTTTTCAGTTATTTCCATTTTGGAAAGAACTGCATTCTACATTAACCTTAACCTATTGTTGAAAACAGATGACTCAATGTAGTGTCCGTATACGTTCTCCATATTTCTAATCGGATGGGCATATACTCCTCAAAGAGTTGTTTTACAAATTCAATCTCAAAAACAAGTCTCAAATCATTTGGATTATTATCTGGTTGACCCTCTTTGCGAGTGCCAACTCGAGCAACCCTGATCAGATACAAATCGCGAATTCCTTTACTTTTAATATATGGCATGAAATAATACAATTTGTTGAGTGCTACTGTTGACGGGAACTTCTTGCCTGTGTAATATATCTTTGCCGATTGGTCAAGGAATTGTTCTATATTGTCAAGTTTGACATTGCAAATTAATACATTATTTATGTCCACTATATCCTGAATTAATCCATACCCAGAAAGACTTTCACTAGCAACGCTATTCTCTACAATAGAACTTGGATATTTTTGGAGCACATCAAGAAAATTCAACTGTTTGTATTGCTTTTTTTCTGCTTTCACATCATGTTCAACACATCTAATTTCATTCATGTAAATGTTATTAAAAATATCATCTAATTCTTTTTGATAAGGGTCTATATCAGTTTTTCCTTGCTTTAGTGTGGCTATTATTGTCTTTACCGTATTCTCAACTCTAGTACGCACATCTTTGCTGGGTTGAATAAATGGGATTTTTTTAATATAATTAGCCGAATTGTTCGTTGAGGGATTGATGACATTGATTAACTCGGAACAAATTGCAGAATTGAAAAAACCTAAAAGATAATATGTAAACGTTTCATCGTTCGGGAACACTCCAACAATTGATTGATCAAACAATCTCTCTTCTAAAAGGGCACTAGTTAATCTTGATGAACGTATCATGGGGATACCAATGCCTTTTTTGAAATAATAACTAGAATTCTGAAACCTACATTTCTTGCTATTACGATATTCTATCAATGCTTGAACAGACCAATCCATGAACCATTGATTAGGTTTCACATATTGAACATTCCCTCCCTTCATAATTGGTACGAAACATTGATGAGTCTCTATCCCCCATAGCTTTTCCTTTTCTGATAATTCCGAATATCTAACATCCTCTGTTTTTACACAAGTATATTTTTTAGCATTTTTTAAAGATCCATCTAGGGGGTGCAAATACCGTTTATCGTTTCCTGAATAAAAACCAGTTACACAATTTGCAATATTTCCAATTTTTTCTATAGTTTCATTATTGATAAGCCAAGTTAATTGTTTTGTTGAATTCAGCATAAATGCAGCTCCGATTCCTTCATAAACTTCTTTTTGAGATACGATTTGCGTAATTCCTTTTTCTCTTTTTTCCAAATCTTCTACAGAATTAATACAAGTTCTAATGGTTATGTTATTTGATAAATTCTGCTGAAGGTCTGATGTTTTTTCAAGTGTTATGATACACAAATTTGCATAACCGAAATTAACACCAGGGAAAAACGATGATGGAAACAGTGCAAGTTCACGTATCTTTGTATTGGTTAGCAAATACTTTCTAATTGCAATGTGTCTATGCAAAGACAAAAATGTATCTGGGATAATGAAACTCAATTCACCGTTTTCTCTTAGACATCTAGTACATGCATATAAAAATAAAGTGTAACTCTCTTTTGTATATAAATCTGAGTAGAGTCTTTTAAGTAGTTTTTTTTTCTCTTCGTCAATTCTAGCACCATACGGAGGGTTCCCAATAATCTTGTCAAAAAGATGACTACAAGTTAATAATTCTTTATCAAGAAGAGTGTCCGTCTCTTTAATAAAAATGTTGCTCTGTTTCTCGTATTTTTTACGAAGTAATTCAACGGCTTTCGGGTTTAATTCGTATATAGTTATATTTGAAGAAGATGACTTCTCTAGAATCTTGTCAACAAAAACCCCATCACCTCCACATGGCTCAAATATAGAGTCTTGTGGTTGAAGATTAAGCATATCTGTCATATAACTTAAAATCGGATCTGATTTTGTATAATAGGCTTGAAAAGTCAGTTTTTCATTCATGAATCACCAAATAAGATAATTTTGTAAATTATTGTTAACCACCATATTTCTCATTTCTAAAGTAAAATCATTCATCCAATCAATGTTATTAGAAATCCAAGTACGAATATCAAAACCTGTAAACTGATGGATTTTTTCATAAGTGTCAATTCCACAAAAAGTATCCCAAACACCCGAGTTTTGAAGTGTAGTTAGATAATGGTTATTCTCTGTCGACCGAACAAAGATTAAACATTTGAAATTTTCAGTTTCAATATTTTTATAAATACTACCTACCAGTAATAGTCTATTGGTGTTTCCCTTCTCATTGGAGCCAAATCCACTTTTGAAATCAACGATGTATTTAATAACTCCATCGGTAAAATGCAGGTCACACTCTAATTGTATTTCACCAGAAGTAACAAGATTCCACACCTTATCGTAGTACTTTTTCAATCTCTCTTTGTCTTGAAAGTCAATTCCCAATCCGTCAATATAAGTATTGATTTCAGTAGTCAAATTCTGTTTAACTTCAGAAAATAGTGGAGGTATAAACAACCTTAAATTGTTTAGGGGAAAGTTAAAGCAAAGCTTACAAAATGGTTCCCATAACTCACCTACTCTACGTGAGAAAGCCATATATTCGTATTCCCAAATAGAATTTCTACCTTCGAGCATAACCACATCACATGTATAGGTTATCATCAGAACACATTCCAAGACCTCTTCATTTGACCAATTCTCATTTCTAGCTCTTTCTAATAGAATTGAAACTAAGAAATCTTTGCTTCTGATTATAGCTTTATTGAAAGCTGATGCCTTTTTCTTGTAATCGTTTGCTGAAAACTGTATTTCAAGTTCACTTAATATTTCATTCGAACGATTTCTAAAATAACTCAACAATTCATTTTTTCTATGTCTCAAACCATTGTCAATATCCATCTTTCTATTCTTTTTTTGTTTTAGATGATTATTACGTTCAAAAATGCAAAAATAGCAAAAAAATGCATTATATCAGTCATTCTATATCATATTTAAAACCGAAAAAACATTATTGTTTCTAAAAAATACCGTATTTTTGTTCCATCAATTTTTAATCATTTAAATAATGAAAAAACTCACTTTATTAGTTATGGGCACAATCACCCTCTTCGGCTGCAACCAACAACCACAGCAGCCTGAACGCTATTCCGTCAAGGCTTACCCCGAGACGAGAAAAGACACCACCGTCGTTGATGACTACTTCGGCACGAAGGTCGCCGACCCGTACCGTTGGCTGGAAAACGACACCTCCGCCGAGACCGCGAAATGGGTCAAGGAACAGAACGAAGTCACACAAGACTACCTCAGCCACATCCCCTTCCGCAGCGCCCTCAAGGACCGCCTCACACAACTCGTGGACTATGAACGCTACGGTATGCCTTCCAAAAAACACGGCCGCTACATCTACTCGAAAAACGATGGCCTCCAGAACCAGAGCGTCATCTACATGCAGCAGACGCTTGATGGCGAGCCTACCGTCTTGTTAGACCCCAACAAACTCTCCGATGACGGCACCGTTTCGTTGGGCGGCATCAGCTTCTCCAACGACGGCAAATACATGGCCTACACCATCCAACGCAGCGGCTCCGATTGGGTTGAGATCTACGTGAAGGACATGGCCACCCTCGAACTCCTCCCCGACCACATCGAATGGGCCAAGTTCACTGGTGCCTCATGGTACAAGGACGGCTTCTTCTATGCCGCCTACGACCGCCCCGAAGCCGGCAAGGAGTTCAGCAACGTGAACGAGAACCACAAGATTTACTACCACAAGCTCGGCACGCCGCAGGAACAAGATGAGCTCTTCTACTCCAACCCCGCCCAGCCGCGCTATTTCCATCAAGTGGACCTCACCGAGGATGAGCATTACATGTTCCTCTTCGAGAGCGGTCAAGGCGCAGGTAGCACGTTGTGGATCCGCGATATGCAAGACCCGAAGGGCAAATTCGTGCAAATTGCCTTCGATATGGACTACCAGTACAATCCCATCGACGTGATTGATGATGTG
>CACXXW010000076.1 GCA_902771635.1 uncultured Bacteroidia bacterium
CAAGCCGTCGTATTGGGGCGTGAAACCGCACTTCGAGGCGGTGTTGACAATCATGAGGACCTTGCCTTTGTATTGGGCCATGTCCACTTCTTCGCCCTTGTTGTTCAGGGCCTTAAAGTCATAAATCGTAGCCATTTCTTTAGTGTTTTGTGCATAGACAGTTGTCATGAGAAACAGAGCAGCCACTATGCTAGTGATAGTTTTGTTCATTGTGTTTTTCCTCGGGGCCTTCGACAGGCTCAGGCACCCTTAACTTTCATAAAAGCAAAGGTCCCTGAGCTTGTCGAAGGGCCGATTATATATTACATTTGCTTCATCAGCCAGTTCTGGTAGCCAATCTTCTCGATGAGGTCGAGTTGAGTCTCGCTCCAATACATGTCTTCCTCTTCATCCTTGAGGTATTCCTTCATGATGTCGAAGGTGGTGACGTCCTCGCAAAGGTCGTTCATGCACTTGCGGAGAAAGTCGATGCCTTCCACTGAAACCTGGTGGTCATGTTTGATGTAGCCGCAAGGGTCGGCGAAAAGTGCGCTTTCTTGGCGAGCCTCGTGTTTCAGCTCACCGCCGAGGTCGAGGAGGCGACCGATGAACTTGTCGACCCAGCCCATTTCCTCGTCGTGGTGACCCATGTATTTGGCACCGAGTTTCTCAAAGCCTTGGTCGGCGAAGACCTTGCCTTGCAGTTTGTGGCCGAAAGCCTGATTGGAGAGGTTAGTTACGAAAAACTGTAACGCGTTGATTGATTTCTGTTTGTCCATGATTAAATGTTGTTTAATTGTTGGTTGTTTATTTGTTTAATTGTTTGTTTGTTTAAGTCCTTCGATGAGTTTGTCTAGCGTGGGGATCATCTGGGAGATTTCTTCTACTGAACCCTCATTCTTGATGATATCAGCACTGAGACATTCAGGGATGTGCTTGGCCTGCTCGCGCATTTCGATGCCTTTCTTCGTCAACGAGACAATGCGCTGGCGGGTGTCTTCCTTGCCTTTGGTGCGTTTGACCAATCCCGCTTTCTCCATACGCTGTAGGAGCGGCGTGACAGTATTGGTTTCCAACACCAGCTTGTGCGCGATGTCGTTCACCGGTTGCTTGTCCTGTTCCCACAACACTAATAATACAAGGTATTGGGGATAGGTGATGCCAAGCGGGTCAAGATAGGGATGATAAGCCCCCATCGTGAGTCGCGCTGCCGTGTAAAGCCGGAAGCAAAGTTGATTGTCCAATTTGAGTTGTTCGTATTCCATTTCACAAATTTATATCGTTCACGATGCAAAAGTACACATTATTTTTATATCGCAAGCGATATTTTTGATTTTTTTTCGAAAAAAGAAAAAATTGTATCTTTGCGACCTGTAAATGAATTCATTATGACACTACAAGAAGCTATCGTTGCCCGCCACTCGGTGAGGCAATACTTGGAAAAACCTATCGAATCTGATAAGGTCGCGCAGCTGCAGGCCTTGATTGACGAATGTAATAAGGAAGGCCGACTGCACCTCCAGTTGGTCACCGACGAACCGAAAGCCTTTGCCAGCGGCATGGCAAAATACGGCGGGTTTAAAGGGGTTGGCAACTATGTCGCCGTTGTTGGGCCTAAAGGCGAAGATGTGAAACTTGGTTATTATGGCGAGAAAGTGGTGCTGCTGGCCCAGACCCTCGGCCTGAACACCTGCTGGGTGGGCTTGTCGTTCAAAAAACAACCCGACCAGTACCAGGTGCTTGATGGTGAATCCTTGGTGGCAGTAATCGCTTTGGGTTATGGTGCCAATCAAGGCAATGCCCATCCGCAAAAGAAGGGCATCGAGCATTTCTGTCATGTCGAAGGTGCCATGCCCGAGTGGTTCCGTCGGGGTATGGAAGCCGCTTTGCTGGCGCCCACTGCTGTCAACCAACAAAAGTTCGAGTTTATTCTGCATGAAGGCAACCGCGTGGAAGCCAAGGCGAAATTCTCGTTCATCGGATATGCTGCTCTTGACTTGGGCATCGCCAAGTGCCATTTTGAGATTGGGGCAGGGGAGGAGAACTTCAGTTGGGCATGATAGCCATTACAAATTCTTTCAAAACGCAAACTCATACCCCGCGCCAATCCAGCCTCTGAAGCCTGTCTCTTTGGTATAGGATTTCAGTATTGTCCCTTCGGCGTTAGCGTCCACTACCTTGTCGATGCAATAGTCGCCCATGAAGTAGAAACTCAGGGTGTTGCTGCGGTTGAGCTGGATGTCCACGCCGAGCGAACCACGATAGCGGTTGATGTAGCCGCCGTTGAAATCTCCAAGGAACCAACCTGGGTCGCCTTCCTGTACCAGGCCATCGACAGTGCCGTAGTTGATGCCGTCGTAGGCTGCGTTGATGACGGGAGCGTTCAGATAGTTTCGTAACTCAAAATAAGCGTATGGCTCCACTTTGCCAAAGCCAAGGTATTTTGCCGTCAGGCGACTTTTGAGCATCAGCGCGTTGGCAGGATTCTGATACACATTGTAGTCACCGGTACGATGGGTGAGCTGCATCCGCTCCTTGAGCGAAAGGTTCCAATCGCCGTACTTTAGCGTGCCTTTCACATCGAACATAAAACGGTGACGGGCGTTCTTGAAGGCAGCGGAGCTGGAACTGTACCCGTTGATAAGGGCGTAGCCAGCGCCAATCTTGATGTTCGGGTGTATCTTGTAGTTGAGGCTAAGGGTGCTCTGCAAACGGTCGAAAGCCCCGAAGTTGTTGTCAAAGCGCACTTCCTCTTCAAGGGAGACGTGCAACCTCCTGACAATCTTCTTGTCTAACGTAAAGGAAAGCCTTCCGCCGAATTCTGGGTCAAGGTCGACGTCGGTTTGGGCTGATGCCAAAACGGGGATCAACATCCCAAGCATCAATATGATAATGTGTTTGCTTTTCATAACTTTAAATTATTCCTTTAACACCAATATTCACTTTGTACGGCTGCCACAGTGTGACAGCCCTAAACATTAACTCAAAATGGTCCATGCCCGCCACCACCAGGTCCTCCGCCGCCACCGTTGCCACCTGTATAGGATGACAAGCTGACCGATGATCCGCCGCTGACAGAAGCGTCTTGATACAACAAACCTTCAAAATAACTTGTGCCGCCATTTACCGTAACACCCGATGAAAGCGCAGGTGTTGATGCAGCCGATACCACCATAGGCGTGCCACCGCTCGAAGGTGTCTTGAAAGCGTAAACTATGGAGCCAACGGTCAAGGCATACCAGGTGTTCTGCGACCAGGAAGAAGCCGAATAGCAGCCCTGGGTCAGCGATGATCCGCTTTCCAGTCCGCCGATGGCGATGAGCGTGCCGCCTTCCACGTAAAGTTTGTAACCACCTTCAGTGTTGGCATCGACAGCCATTTCTGGCGAACTTGAGCCAATGGCATACACCACGCCGTCTTTGAGATAGCAGTTGCCGTTGGCATCGAGGCCGTCGTTGCCTGCTGAGTGGCCGCAGACATAGCCTCCGCTGATGGTGAATTCACCAGCCGAGTTAATGGCATCATCTGACTGCGAGTAGCTGTAAACCATGCCTCCGCTGATGGTAATCGAGCCCTTCGACTCTATGCCCTCATGCGCAGTAGCTTTGACAATGAGGCTGCCGCCCGTGATGCTCAGGTTGCCATCGAACTTGATACCTTTGGCACTCACGCCGTCTGAACTGCTTTGTCCACCTCCATGGAAACCTCCGCCGCTGCCCGATGAGCCGTAGTTGCTTCCTGTGACGGTCACATTGACAATGCCGCCACGGAAGATGCCATAACCGTCACAGCTAATGCCCTTGGCACCAGTACCACTGCTGCTGAGATGTAACGTGCCCCCTGTTACCTTGATATAGTCGTTGGCCTTCAGGCAGGCGGGTTTTAGTGTCTCGCTGCCGTTGACTATGGCAGAGGTGGTGGTGTTCACCGTGATGGTTCCTTCCATGATGTGGAGGTAGTCGTCACTGACAATGCCGCTCTTGCCCGAGGCCTCAACAGACAAACTTCCCGTGCCGCTGAAGACCAGTTGGCCTTCGCTGAACAGCGCTGCCTTCTCATCCTCGGAGGAAGGGGGGTCGATGTAAGAAGTGCCGTCGGCCAAGGAGCTCGTTCCTTTGAGTACGATGAAGGTTCGCTTACCCTGGTTGGGCGCCGAGGTCGGACCTTGTATGTTGATAGCTGCGCCGTTGGGGTTGGTGAGGTTCACCCCGTTGAGGGTGATGCCCTGTTTGCTGCCGCTATAAAGCTTGAAGAAGCCGTCGGTGGCAGTGCCGCTAAGCTCATACATCACATGCTCTTCACCCGGATAGATGATGGTCACGTCGTTACCGTTGATCGTCACAGAGAAATTGTCGGTTGTTCCAGTAACAATGGCATTGCCATTATCATGGTAGGCTACATAAATAGTTTGGGCGAAAGTGGTGCCACCGATGTCGTCGCTCACATCATCCGATGAAGTAATCAAGGCAACGCTGACAATGTTGTCCTTCTGGCAACCCGCAACCAATAGCCCAAGTGTGACAAATAGCAAATAGTTCAAGAATTGTTTCATCTTCATATCATATTCCATATTAACCTCAAATCAAGGTGTTTTATTATTCCAAAAAAAGCCAAAAAAGACATAGCCCTAAAACTATGCCTTTACAAAAAAATGCAAATGAATCACAAAAACCTGCTCATTCAATTTTTAGTTGTTTTTTCCGTATTGGATAGTATAAAGGTTGCTATTAACATAATTTGATTGCAAAAGTATAAGCCTTTACCAACGTAAATGATAGCATATTGGGGGTAGTATTTGGCAAAAAGTCGGGTTTTGTAAAAGGTTTGTTTAAAATTCAGTATTTTTGCCACATGAAAGAAAGTCAGATTACACCCCACCCGATGCTGTCTAATCTCCAAAGAATCAAGGAGGAAGGTATTGTTGTACTTGATGATGTCAGGGGATTGCCCACTGGCGACAAACCGTTTGTATCACCCGATTATGTCATCTGTATTGGCCATAGGGGACACATTCAACTCATGTACGATGACCAATCCGACTATTCAGAGAAACACACTGTGGGCGTGATTTTCCCCAACCATCGTCTTTGTATGGTGAATAAAACCGATGACTACCTTGCCACCCTGATCGTTGTTGATGCCTCGATACTGGATGATCCCATTCTACAAATCATCAATCAGATGCGTTATCGCTATGAGCTGCATCCCTGCGTGAAACTCGATAGTCATGAATACAGGATGATAACGGATGTGGTGGAGGGGATGCGTGAAATCAAGCGCCTCGAACTCCCAGATAAACGGATGTTGATGACCCGTTTGCTGGAATTCTTACTGCGTTTGCTCAGCCAATACCGCAAAAGCAAACTGCATGAGACCAATGCCAATAAGCGTGTCAGCGCGCAGCTCCATTCCGATTTGGCTCAATATTTTCGCAAACACCATGATGTGGGATTTTATGCAGAACGAGCTTGTCTAACACCTAAGTACTTCAGTGCAGTTGTCAAGCAGGAAACGGGCCACAGTGCTGCCTATTGGATTCGCGTCAAGATCATCGCAGAGGCTAAGATGCTACTGCATATACGGAACGACCTCTCCGTACAGACTATTGCCGACATGTTGGGTTTTGGCGAGCAGTCTACTTTCAGTCGCTATTTCAAGAATGAAACAGGTATGTCGCCTACTGAATTCCGCGAGTTGGATTGAACATCGGGACATGGTAGTACGAATTATTGAAGGTATTTCCTGACTAGAACTTACGGCCGGTTTTTTTAAGCAACCGTTTTACTTGGCGGTATCGTTTATTCAACCAATTGTCAATCAAGAGATCCTCCATTTCTGGCGCATTCAAGTCCACTTTCTTGCGCCTCTTTGCAAGAGAGAACCGGAGATAGGCTCCAATATGGCGCCGTTTCTTTTCATGATAGATATTGTCGAACGGAATAAGCACCGCGGAGTCCTCGATGTTGTCCATCAAAGTGTTGACTGCCGTTCCAAACATAAGCATATGGGAAGTGACGGAGATATACGCAGTAAAATTTGGAGGAATATGTACATTCCTCATTTTAGCTGCAGCCTTCAGCAGTTTATAGTCATCCATCGGATCATCTTTGTTTACGACCAAATCCATCAACTCGGGATCGGAATTAGGCATGAGCGCCTGGTCGTCCCATGGGCGGACAAGTTCGTCTTTGTCGCCAAAATGCTTCCATAGAAAATGGTAGAGCAGGTCTCTAGTGATATGGTCGTAGGAAGGATAAACGGTTATTTTTCCGAAGTAATAGAGCAGATTAGGGTTCTTCATGATAATGGCCACAAGACCATCCCACAAATTGTCCATGGCAAAAATGGACTTTGCACCATGCTTCGAACTTTGGTATTCAGGAGCCACGAAATTGCGGCCAAGCTCTATGACATGTGGCAGATATTCATCGATAAACCTCTGGGAAAAACGGAACTGATGGGAACTCGCCAGGATGGGTTGGCCATTCTCATCGATAACGGCATCTGAGCCAAAGATGAAACGATATCCACCAATGATAGCCTCGTTGTCGGGATCCCACACAATCAGTTGCTTGTATGAATTCTCCATCTTGTCGTACTCGTCAAGGTCTAGAGCGTTGCCCGTAGCGCCCCCTGCATCACGGAAGGTCAACTCACGCAGCCTACCGATTTCAGTAACCACATTGGGGGAATCTTGCCAGGTAACGATATATAACTCGTTGTGCCCTTTGTTTGTATCTTCCAGCTTTTTGGATTTGGTTAGTTCCGCTTTAAGCAGCTCGACAGGTACAGGATCAATGATTTTCGTACTCATAATGATAAGGTTTTCAATCAATAGAAGAAGGCCATGTGTTGGAAACTATACCGGCCATATCAAGCATGGTTTTGTGTGCAAGATCGCGCATCCGCGCCGTCTCTTCTTTTCGAGGTGTGTTCATGTTGGGTATGATAGGGTCGCCCACATGGATAGTGATCAAGGGCTCGTCTTTGCTGAACAACTTTCGCCAACCTGTGCGTGGCCTAAATGAAATCACCAGGGGAATCACTGGGAGCGAATGCCGATAAGCCATGTTGAAAGCACCTATTTTGAAAGGACGCAATGGGGCATAGAATTTCCAACTGCAGCTTTCAGGAAAAATGTGAATCCACTGGTGGTTGGCGCACAATTCAGCCATGGCCTCATCGAACGCTTTCAGCCCGCTGCGCTCTTCGGGGATGGCTATGCCTCCCACGGCTTTCATGACAAAACCATCTTTGCCTCTGAAGGGCTGGGCGTACATGGGGATCCATGCCTTCCTGAAACGCATCGCCTGCATGACGCTAATCATATCCCAACGGTAAACATGGTTGCAAACCGTCATCACGCCATGGTCGAAAAGCTTTCGGTTTTGGCGTATTTTCTCACGACCTTCGATTTTGAGGCCATATCGGATGCGGTTCAAAAGGAAGGCAAGCGTCCATGCTACAAAATACATGAACGAATTCACTATTTTGAACCTCAAAGATTTGTCAAGATAGGTATAGGTCCCGTCAAAACGAATGTCCTTGAGTTCTCCTCGTATAGGGGCCATCTTCGTGAAGGGATTGTCGGCCGAAAACTCCTCAACGGGTTGAGGGACATAAACATCCTCCCTCACCTTGAAGTTTCGGTAGGCCGGACCGTATGATGAATAGTCTTTTGTCATGACAATAATCTATTTTTCGCGCACTCGTTTGCCATTAGTGTACATTTTGCAAAAATACACAGAAAAAAGAGTACCTTTGCAAAAAAATACAAATTTCATGGAAACCAGAAAACACATAGCAGCAGAGAAGCTGGAGAATGGCACACACAACTGTGCCCAAGCCGTCATTTGCACATACGCTGACTTGATTGGAATCGATGAAGAAACCGGCCGTAACCTAGGCAATGCCTTTGGCTCGGGCATGGGCAACATGGAAGGCACATGTGGCGCACTTGTCGGGGCGGGCATCGTGTTAGGATTGGCTAAAAAGGATAGGGTAGGAGCTAGAAAAGCCATGCGCCAAATCATGACCCAGTTCCAGCAACGCAATGGTGCCACCCAATGCAAGATGCTCAAAGGTGTCGGTACGGGTGTGGTACTCCGTGAATGCACTGGCTGTGTGGCCGATGCAGCGGAGTTTTTGGAAGAGCAGTTGTAGTTGAATTTGCCGCAAAAGTACTATCTTTGCCGATAATTCCAAAACCGACTATTATGAATCAAAGAATAGCCATCCCCACCAATGAGGGAAAACTGTGGCAGCACTTCGGGAAAGCGCCTCAAGTCACTATTGTTAATGTAGAAGACGGAAAAATTGTTGACCAAAAGGTGCTGCAAGCGCCCGAACATGAGCACGGTGCCATGCCGAGGTTCTTGGCCGAACAGGGTTGCACCGATGTGCTTTGTGGCGGAATAGGCCAGGGTGCTGTCAATCTGCTGAACCAGTTGGGCATTCGTATCCATGCTGGCGCGCCCGAGCTTCCTGTGGAGCAGGTGCTGGCGATGTTTCTCAACGGCACCATCGTTTATGGCGACCCCAACTGTCACCACCACTGCGAGGGCCATCATCACGAATAAAAAAACCGCCGCAAAAGATAACCCTTGCGGCGGCATACAGTTTCATTCCTTAAAAGAGTCAAACTTGTTTGCCTAAGTCATATGCCTCCTGCAGCTTGGCATTGCCTTCAATCTCTTTCGGGCCTCCCACGCCACCGCAGAAGATATGGCCTTTGAGTTCGGACTTGCCGTAACAGTCGATCCAGCCCTGCAGACCGCTCTCGGCGCGCTTCGGCACGAACTCCTCGTTCTCGGCAGCCGTGGTCAGCAGATAGATGTCGCGGAACTTGTAATCCTTGGGGTACATCGCGTTCATGCGGTCGATGAGGGTCTTCATCTGGCCACTCATCTCGTAGTAATAGATAGGCGTGGCCCAGCAGACCACATCGGCGTTCAAAACGCTGTCCATGATGGCGGGCACATCATCCTTGATGACACAGGTTCCCGTCTTCTGGCACGACAAACAGCCGATGCAAAACTTGATTTCCTTGCCTCTCAGCGAGACGAGTTCCACTTGATGCCCGGCGGCTTCCGCGCCCTTGGCAAATTGCTCCGCTAAAGCGTGGCTATTTGAGCCGGGGCGGAGACTGGTTGAGATTACGATTACTTTTTTCATTGTATTATTTCGTGAAAATTGAATTAAATGTCCAAAATAGACTGAATCACTTGTTCATAATCGGAGTTGATCATACAGA
>CACXXW010000077.1 GCA_902771635.1 uncultured Bacteroidia bacterium
CTGTTGAAGTGTTGAATTGTTACTTTGTAGAGACGTAGCGCGCTACGTCTTTACAATAGATTAGATGATAGCAATGACATCAGATTCACGCATAATCATATAATCCTTGCCGTCGAGGTGGAACTCGGTGCCGGCATATTTGCCATAGATGACAGTGTCGCCGACCTTCAGGGTCATTTGGTTGTCTTTTGTGCCAGGACCAACGGCGACGACGGTTCCTTGTTGGGGTTTTTCTTTGGCGGTGTCGGGGATGATGATACCGCTAGCGGTTTTCTGTTCGGCGGCTGCAGGCTCGATGACCACGCGGTCGGCCAGAGGTTTGATTGATAATTTTGCCATAATTATTCTGATTTAAAATTTAATGATTCAAAATTCAAAGATTGAACGGCGGGGGTTGGTCACATTTCGTGCCAAAGTGGAAAATGGCAGGGTTTTGTCAGTTGGGGTGACAAAGTGACACAAAAAGGGCTTATCTTTGCGCTCGAATTCGACGAATATGTCCAACATTAACGACGAGCGGAAACTCAACGAGCGGTATAAGATGATGACGGAGCAGCCCGTCAAGCGGCTGATCCTCAAGATGGCCGTGCCGACCATCATTAGCATGCTCGTGACTACCATATACAATATGGTGGACTCGTTCTATGTGGGTCATCTGAGCACAGAAGCTGTGGCAGGAGTGGGCGTTTCGTTTGCCTACATGGCCTTCATCAATGCTTGCGGATTCTTTTTCGGGCATGGCTCCGGCAACTACATATCACGGGCCTTGGGTGCAAAACAGGGGCAGAATGCAGGCAAAATGGCGGCTACGGGATTCTTCACACCATTAATTGTAGGCGCCCTTGTGGGTTGGAGTTGTCTGCTGTTCATCTCGCCTCTGTCAAGGGCGATGGGCGCCACCGACACTATCCTCCCCTACGCCAACAACTACCTGCGTTTCATCCTCCTTGCCACGCCTTTTATGATGTCGTCACTGACGCTCAACAACCAACTGCGACTCCAAGGCAATGCCCGTTTCGGCATGATTGGCATCGCCTCGGGTGCCATCCTCAACATCATCCTTGACCCGATCTTTATCTTTGTTTTCGACTTGGGTGTCAGTGGGGCTTCGTTGGCCACGGCAGTGAGTCAGTGCTTCGGTTGGTGCATCTTGCTCTGGGGCACTTCGCGACCTGGCAATGTGCATATCAAGCCGAAGAACTTCACTCCTACCCTATACTATTACAAGGAAATCACGCGGGGCGGCTTGCCTTCGTTGGCGCGACAGGCTTTGTCGGTAGTGGCCACCATCAGCCTCAACCGCATGGCAGTGCATTATGCCCTGCCCGGCAACGAAGCCTCCACGGTGGCAGCTTTTACCATTGTTTCGCGCATCACTATGTTCTGTTTCGCCATCGTCATCGGATTCGGACAGGGCTTCCAACCCGTGTGCGGTTATAACTACGGCGCCAAACTCTATGCCCGTGTCAAGGAGAGTTATATGTTTTGCATCACGCTTTCCACGGCATTTCTGATTGTCCTTGCGAGCGTTGTATATATCTTCGCTCCAGACATCATCTCTTGGTTCCGTGGCGAAGACCCCGAGCTCATCCGCGTGGGCAGTCAGGCCTTGCGCTGGCAGTGCATCGCCTTCCCGCTGATGGGTATGTGTACTGCGACCAACATGCTGTTCCAAAACATCGGCTACACCTGGCAAGCCACCTTACTCTCAATGTGCCGTCAGGGCTTGTATTTTCTGCCCGCGGTCTTCCTAATGTCGTGGCTGTGGGGCATCACGGGTCTCGAAGCCGCGCAAGCCATCGCCGACATTTGCACCTTTTTGACTTCATTGCCGTTTGCCATTTGGATTAGCAGAGCGCTCACCGCGAAGTCACAGCATAATGCGTGAAGATGGATAGTAAATTCAGCCAATTGAAGTTTTGAAAACGATAAATGGTTCCGAAAAAACGCCTATACTCAG
This sequence comes from uncultured Bacteroidia bacterium, assembly GCA_902771635.1. GTDB lineage: Bacteria > Bacteroidota > Bacteroidia > Bacteroidales > F082 > Limimorpha. The sequence goes on from CACXXW010000077.1 coordinate 1,961, forward strand.
CGGAAAGTGGAAAAATTTGATAGATTCCGCTGAGTATAGGCACATTTTCTATTTTTCAAAAAGAGATTCTGAGGTAATTACTGCTTGAAATTCATCAGAATATGGATTTGGCTTCACACCGCTGGCTGAAACAAGGATAAGATGGACAGCTTTGTCGGTGCCAGTCACGGTGATGAGGCGAGAACGGCGGTTCTGGACTTTCTGTTCTTCATCAAATGTCATTTCGTATGGTTGCTTGGTGTATTTCATCTCACAGATATCAATAACATTGTCGTCGCGATCGATAAGCAAATCTATCTGCGCGCCTTTTCCATCAGAGGTGGCAGGCTGATGCCAGGAGCACACACGGCTAATAGTACCGAAAATACTGAGGGCTTTCTTAATCTGAGTGACATGCAGAAGACAAACACGCTCAAAAGCGAGTCCGCACCAGTTATAATAAATTGGCGAACCCATCTGACGCGACCAAAAATACTCATCGCCGCCAGTGTTCTGTTGTATGAAACGATAATAGAAGAGTGTGTAAGAGTCGATGAGTTGGAAGACAGCACTTTTTATTTTCAGCCCGAAGTTGGTGTACTTTCTGACAAAGCCGCAAGCTTCGAGGTCTTGCAATATCTCGGAAAGCCGTCCGTTGTCTTGGAGATGTGCCTCGCTGATGATTTCATCACGGGTCATGCCGATACGTTTGCTGCCTAAAGTCTGAACGACAGTAATGTAAGGGTCGGGATTTTTGAACAGCGAAGCGTAGAGTGCATCAAATTCATCGTGGAGTTCCCCATCGGGATTAAAAAAAAGATTGTCGATATTCTGGGCAAGACTAAAGCTGCGCTCGAGTTTTGACCAATAATAAGGAATGCCACCCATAATCATGTAACACTCCATAAGTTGTCGGCGGTTCATACCAAGTTTGCGGTGGGTGGCATACCGCTCGCATTCGTTGAGCGTAAAAGGTTGCAGATGAATCTTTGTATTGACACGGTTATGCAGACCTCCTTTGTTTTTGAGTATTTTCTTGATGATCCAAGAGGTGGCACTACCGCAAACGATAAGCACCACGTCCTTACGAGCCGACGCCCATCCGTTCCAAAAATTCTCGAGTGCGGGAATAAACCCGGAACGTTGAGTGTCCATCCAAGGCAGCTCATCAATGAAGATGATTTTTTTTGATTCCGTTGATTGACGTATGATCTCCTTTAGAGCTTCGAAAGCATCGAGCCATGTGCGAGGCAGGGTGGCTTTTTTGAGCCCGTACTCGCGTAGGGAAAGGCGCCACGCTGCGAGTTGTTTCTTCATAGGAGACTTGGCCAGTCCAGTATGGTAGAAGGTAAAACTATTGTTGAATGTTTCGCGTATCAAGTAGGTTTTGCCAACACGGCGACGACCATAAAGTGCCACAAACATCGAGTCCTCTTCGCCAACGGCCTGAAGCAGGCGTTGTTGTTCTTTTTCTCTTCCAATAAGCATAATGATAGTGTTTTTCGTCTGCAAAGGTATGAAAAAATATGTCTATACTCAGCGGAAAGTGGAAAAATTTGATAGATTCCGCTGAGTATAGACACTTTTTTCTATTTTTCGAAAAGAGCATCAGAAGTGATTACCGCTTGAAATTCAACAGAAAATGGAAGGCTTTCATTTTATTCTGATCCTAAAAGTCCCAAAAGTGTCCATAACTCGAAATTTTGTTGAGATATGGACACTTTTGAGTGTTATTGTCGGAATAAATCGGCCGTGACAACCATAAACGAAGCGGCTACCACAATGTGACAGCCCTACACCACCCCGCCCAGGCTGTAGGGCTGTCGTACCACGGCAGCCGCATCATTCATTTGCGCATTGCTAATGCTGATATTCATGCAATTGTATTAATTCCATAAATCTTCATAAATCACTTTATAACTATCAACAGGCAACATCTCGAAACCGACTTTCTCAAGAAACACTTTCTTACCATAAAAGCCTGCATTTCCTTCTTCTTTCTTCGGATAAACATACCAGCCTTTATGACTGCGTTCATTGAACAACGCATAGTATTTTGCCCTTTGAATCAACAGCCATCTTAAGAAGGTTTCATTTTCTTCAAGTTGTAAACCAAACACAAACAGAGATTTATTAAACAGAATATGAAGCCAGGTCCTATATCCTTTCCAATTATTAGTGTTCTTTCCTTCAAAGGTATCTGTTTCAAACATCTTTTCATTATGGATTAATCCCCAAGCCTTTTTTGCAATTCTTATGTAATCACTTAAACCCAAACAAAGACTTTGGGGTTTTGTGGCTATTCCTTGCAAATGCCAAATTCCAAAATCATTACAAGGATTGTACAAATAATCGTCGCCATAGTAATATGACCAGGGATACACCTCAGAACCTTTTCCTCTTCCTAAGACTTGGTATTTCATTTCATATGGGAAAAGATCATCCATTTTTTTGCTTATGGACAAATCAAAGTTAGTGGTTAGAATAGGGGCATTTCTTCTTCGAATTGACTGCAACATATTTGAAACCTTATCTTCAAGTTCCCAGTATTTTACTTCATCGCAAACTTTTTGTTTCAATTCATTCGCAAACAAAACGGAAAAACCATCTATTGACCTCTCTGTATTATTGCCTGGATTCTCTTGTTTTATCCTTTCTTTCAGATTATGGCTTTCCAAAGCATCAAAAATCTCAGTATAGGAAATCCCTTCTTTTACATTATCACCTTTTTGATAGTCCTTGAAATCTATCCCACCAATCCTTTTTAATAACTCCTTCCAAGACAATGGTTTTTCACCATTCAAACGATTAATGCCCGCGTAATTATTTATGCCATTTCCAATCAAAAAGGCGATATCTCTTTGATTATTACTGATTATGTTTTTAATCTCCTCAATTGTTGGTTCCATTTCTAAATGTCTTTTTACGGATTATGATCTTTCACCAAACGCACAGAACTATTATTATATCGATAACTACCTTCAGGATGCAACGACCCTGAACTAAATGATAAAATGTATACTTTATCCATATCGGAGTCAAAAACGGAACTTGACCAATAATAACCGCCAGTTTGGAATAACAATCTCCAATGAGCACCATCTTGTTGAAAATACTGTTCCCAATACCATCTTCCTGCTGGTGGCAAAAAGATAACACCATTGGGCTCAAAAACATCTCTCCAATCATCAAATAATATACTATTGCTTTCGAAATCTCCTCCATTGGCATCGTTTAATTCATAAATGGTAGGATCCCAATTATCTGGCAATAGTATCGTTCCTGCCATTCCATCCACTCTGCCTTGTACCCAACGAATGCCTGATACAGTACTTCTTGTGTTAAGCAAATAGCCCCATTCCTCTATAGTTGGTGTACGCCAACCAGAGTTTTCTTGATTGCTACCATTACTAATGGCATTATATCCCCAATCAGCTTGACCAGTCTGGTCAAAGAGATTATATTGACTCTCACCATAAGCATAAAAGTTTTCATTGATATGTTCTCGACTCAAAGGGTGATAACTAATAGCACCATGATTATATCCGCTCGTTCCCCAGCAGAAAAGATCACTATAATAATTTCCTTGTTGGGAACTGCCAAAGAAATCCCATTGATAATCTGCAAATTTCCAATATTGAGGAGTCTCATTGCCAATATATTGCAAATTTCCTTTAGAAAAATACACTTGGTCACCGTTAGCATTGATTGTGAACAAACCGTTTGTGGCACCTTCAGGATAATTCTTGGTGTTGACAATCAACTCAATCCCTTCTACGTGATACCCATTATTGGTGATAGCAGGAATCGCTGGGCGTGTTCCCAAATAATCACCATATTTTGAATGAACAGTTCCTTCCTCACCTTCTTCCAAAGCCGCCTGCGGCAACAGAATTACCCATCTCTCAAAACTCTCCTCATTTCCAGCACACAGCACAATATCCCCGTCACCATCCATACTGGGCGTTACTGTATTTTGAGTGAAATCCACCGTCACTTTGTTTTTCATTCCTGTAATGCAAATTGGTGAGTTTGAAGGTGTAGTCACATTGAACTTCACCAAAGCGCATTTATTCAATAAATGTGCAGTGTAAGTGTACGCACTCGAACTGTAGTTTTCATTAGATGGTGCATACGAAATCACAGGCAAATGCTCTGTTTGATTACTGATAACCACAGAACAAGTTTCGGTTGTGCCAGTGTCAAGTGTTTCGTTTGGGGTTACATTTCCGAGGAAATAGAAATGTAAGGGTTGTCCTTCTGTTGGATTTGTGATGTTGCCCACAAAATGGTGGTCACCGTCATGCGTTAGCACACCGACATACTTGCCTCCGCTGCCAACATAGATTTTGTCGCCTTCTTCAAAATTCACCGTACCTAATGCTGGATTCACTATGACCCTTGAGCCATCATCATTGCCCACTTTAAGTATGATGGTAACGGTTTCTCCCGTATTATCAGAATCGACCATGCTTTCGTTCTTTTTGCATTGCGTCATGGCCATTATCAAAGCCAATGCCATAACAATTGTACTAGTTTTCTTCATTTTTAAACCGTATTTTTTGATTTATTATTCTTTATCTTTGTTATTGCATATCCTACACTTGCCGTAAGCAAAATCAGCAGTCCACTACCAAGCGGTACTCCAAAAGTTTGATTAGTAATATTGTCACCTTCCACATAATGACCAAAAGGCTGGTTAGTAACATTATCGCCATCAACATAATGACCGAAATGTTGATTGGTCAGGGTAACTACTTGGTCTGATTCCCTTGTGGGACCGCGTTGGAACAATCCGCCTTGAGCCGTTGCTGCCATCGGGATAGACAATGTCATTACCATTGCCAACATTTTCAGTTTCTTCTTTGTCTTTATGTTTCGCATAATCTGAAACTATTTTTGCCCTTTGACTCAAATGGGCAGTTTTGAAAACAGCTAACAGAGCGGAGCCTCCCAAACTCATCCTTATTTCTGGTAATTGGGTCTGGACTCCCGTAAGAAGAGAAACAATGGATAGGGGATTGCTCCACTGTTTATGTCAGTATAAGGATATACAAACATAACAATGAAAGCAATCATTTTTCCCTTACCCTCCTTCTTACATGAATTGTCCAGATTCATTACCGAGGAATAAAGCGAAGAATGCGCTTTCTCTGGCCGTTCCGATTTCTCCCGGAATGGCAGGGGCAAAAATAGACAAAATTTCTTTTGGGTGGAGGGAAAAGAAGCAAATCTTTCACAAATCTGCCAGAAATACTGTTTCCATTTGGAGAATATTGGTATTTTTGCAACATAAAACAATTTGGAAACATGACAGCATTAGAATTAAATGCGGAATTGTACCGCGCAATGGGTGAGATTGCCGATGATGAGACTTTGTTGGTCAAAGTGCTGAATTTTGTGAAGGGACTTACCCCCACAAAAAAAGGTAAGGATGAGGAACCAAAATCCGACTGGGCCAATCGTTTTTCGGGTGCCTGGAAAGATAGCCGGTCAGCAGAAGAGATCATCCAAGACATCCGCGAAAGCAGGACAGACAACAGCAGGGAGGTTAGTCTATGAACGGGTATTTGCTTGACACAAGCATCTGCGTTTACCTCTTTCGAGGAAATCGAGATGTAATGCAACGGTTGAATAGAATCGGCTTTGAGCATTGTTTCATCTGTGATGTGGTATTGGCAGAACTACGCTATGGCGCATACAATAGCAATTTTGTAGAAGATAACCTGAAAATGATTGATGACTTCATCGAGGAAGTCCAAGTGTTGCCTTTTGCTAACAGTATTGATGTGTACGCCAAAGAAAAAGTTCGTTTGAAAAAAGCGGGGAAGCCTATTGAAGACTTTGATTTGCTGATAGGTTGTGCAGCAAAAGCCGCTAAACTGACAATGGTCACAAATAACATCAAGCACTTCAGCCATATTGAAGGACTAGTTATTGAAGATTGGATCCAATGATCCTTTCCACCAAAACTTACCGTGAAGTCACAGCATAATGCGTGACCTTCCCATCTTTCCAAGTACATTCCACCACTTTATTGCCTCGAGCACAGAGCCCTTTGAAATGGCCGTCCTTCCACACTGAAGGCAGAGCTGGAAGCAACTCGATTTTACCATCATGGCTCTGCAGCAGCATCTCGGCAATGCCTGCCGTACCGCCGAAGTTGCCGTCAATTTGGAATGGCGGATGTGCGCAGAAGAGGTTGGGATAAGTGCCTGCTGAATAGCTTCCGTCAAGATGGACTGCCGGTTCGAGTAAGTTCCTTAAAAGCCGATAGGCATGGTCGCCGTCGTGAAGTCGTGCCCAGAAACAGATCTTCCACGCCCTCGACCAACCCGTGCCTTCATCGCCACGACGGCACAAGGTCTCGCAACAGGCGTCCATTAGTTTTGGTGTCTTCGATTGTGTCAGCATCGTGCCAGGATACAAGCCAAAAAGATGCGACACATGGCGGTGCTGCGGTTCCACTTCCTTGTAGTCTTTCAGCCATTCCTGCAAATACCCCTGCCCACTGACTTGCATAGGTGGAAATTGGGATTTGGCGTCGCGGAGGCTGTCGGAAAAAGCCTCATCGATACCCAAAATCTCTGCTGACTTACAAACAGCATCATACAACTCGCTTACAATCTGCACATCCATAGTGCTGCCCATGCACACACTGACAACAGTGCTGTCGTTAAGCCAGAAAGCGTTTTCGGGTGATGTAGTCGGGGCAGTGACAAGCCAGCCGTGTTCGGGTTCCTCTATCATCGCATCAAGGAAAAACTGCGCCGCCTCTTTCATTAATGGATAGGCTTCTCGCAAAAAAGTTGTATCCTGCGTGAATTCAAAATGCTGCCAGGCATGGAGGGCTAGCCAAGCTCCGCCGGTGTTGGTGGCGCCCCATGAAGGGTGCTCGCCAGGTGCCGTGAAGCCCCATGGGTTGCAGACCACATGGGCCGTCCAGCCTCGGGCACCGTAGAACGACTGCGCCGTCTTTCGTCCTGAGGGCATTAATCCCTCAGCAAAGTGAATTAATGGCAGGTGCAGCTCCGAGAGGTTGCAGACCTCGCAGGGCCAGTGGTTCATCTCCACATTAATATTAAGGTGATAGTCGCCATTCCACGGGGTTTGGATGGTGTTGGCCCACAGCCCTTGAAGGTTAGGGGGTAGCAGGTCCTCGCGTGTGGAGCTGATGAGCAGATAACGCCCGTAATGAAAATAACAGGTAGGCAGCCATGGGTCGTCGTTGACAAGGAAGTCTTTCCAATGGTCTTCCAAAGTCAGGTCT
>CACXXW010000078.1 GCA_902771635.1 uncultured Bacteroidia bacterium
TTTCAAGATCGTAGCCATTGAGGCCACACTGTATAACACCCGCAGCGATGTCGACTTCAGCAACTACGAAGCCGTGAAGACTGCCTTCCAACTGGCTGATGATTGATTGATTATTTGATAGGATAATTCAGGTAGGGACGTGCCAAAGCGCGTCTCTATATTTTAGTAAAACAATTAAAATTCAATACAATGAAAAAGTTAAGCATAATCTGCATGATGGTATTAACAGTCTTGTTTTCTGCTTCTTGTACCAAGGTTGGTCCGATGGGGCCTCAAGGTCCCCAAGGCCCTGCCGGTCCCGTTGGTCCCGTTGGTCCGCAAGGCCCTGCTGGTCCTGTTGGCCCGCAAGGCCCTGCTGGAAATGACGGCTATGTCAATGTTGCTTCATCTACATTGACTATTAATTCCAATGATTGGCAATGGGTGAACGATTGCCAATGGATGGTCGAAATTGACTATCCAGCCATCAACGATAATGTGTTCAACTATGGCGCAGTATTCGTCTATATGAATGTTGCCGGAGCCTGGTCACAAGTGCCGCTGACCTACTACTATCAGGATATGATTACCAACGATAATGGCGAGCAAGAACTCATCAACTGCGCCGCCTCCATTGAGGTTGCCACCTTAAATAACGGTGGTGTGCGCCTCTTCTGGACGGAAAGCGATTTCTATGACGGCTATCGCCCCGACACCCACGATTTCAAGATCGTAGCCATTGAGGCCACACTGTATAACACTCGTAGTGATGTCGACTACAGCAATTATGAGGCTGTGAAGAAAGCCTTCAAACTGGCTGATGATTGATTAATAATTTGATAGGATAATTCAGGTAGAGACGTAGCACGCTACGTCTCTACTGTTTTTATTGCATCACCAACGAGAACCACATAAAGCCCACGTAGCCCAACGTCAGCAAAGCTCCCTCCCAACGGGAAATCTTTCGGCCTTTGCCAGTGAAGACAAACAGCAGCATGAGGATGTTGGCAGCAAAGAGAATCATCAACTGCTTGTTCATCATCGGCTCGAAAGGCAACGGCGTAATAATGGAACTAACACCTAACACCATGAAAATGTTGAGGATATTAGAGCCCAACACATTGCCAATGGCGATGCCGGAATTCTTCTTTAAGGCAGCCACAATGGATGTAATGAGTTCGGGCAACGATGTGGCAGTCGCCACTACGGTCAAGCCGATGGTGCCTTCATCCATGCCCCAGTTCTTAGCCAAGATTTGCGCGTTGTTTGAAACAAGTTCGCCACCAATGTACAGCCCAGCAATACCAAAAACCAATGCTAGAATGGTCTTCCCCCAAGGCATGGCTTCTTGCACATCTTCAGTTTCTTCTTTCGGGTCGTTTTTCAGCATAGTTAGCAACAAGTATGCGAAACCCATCAACAGGAGCACGACGCCTTCAATCCAATTGATGGTACGCGCCTGTCCTGAGAAGAAATAGTTGGCCATTAACGTAATGGCAAGGGTTGCGACAAAGCCCACAGGGATGTCGCGGCGGATGGAAACGCGGCTCACGTCAATAGGCCAGATAATCGAACTCACGCCCAAGATGAGCAAAATGTTCATCGTGTTGCTCCCGATGATGTTGCCAATGGCCAACCCAGGACTGCCTTTGATACATGAAAACACGTTGACAATCATCTCAGGCAGCGATGTGCCAAAAGCCACAATGGTCAAACCTATAATGAGCGGCGACAGCTTGGCACGGATGCCCACGCTGGTGGCTCCGTTGACAAGCCAATTGGCACCTAGAATAAGGGCAACGAAGCCGAGGATGAGTAATAATAAAGGTATTAGAGAATCCATTTCTTTTGGTAGCGGCGTTTCGACAGGCTCAACGACCTTCGCTTTTTGGCAAGGTCCCTGAGCCTGTCGAAGGGCCGACATATTATTATGAGTTATATATTATAATTTCGTGCCCCGAAAATCTTGCTTCCCACACGCACCAAAGTTGCGCCTTCCTCAACGGCGATTGGATAGTCGTCCGACATGCCCATTGAAATCTCCTTGAACTGCGGCTGGTTGGCGAAATAGTCATGCTTCAGCGTGTCGAAGATTCCTTTCAGGTGTTTGAATTCCTTGCGAACCTCATTCATGTCTTCTGTGAAGGTGGCCATGCCCATCACGCCGCAGATACGCACATTTTCCATCTGTTTGAACGCTTCTGAATCAAGCAATTGGCGAGCTTCATCCATATCGAGGCCAAATTTCGTCTCTTCCTGCGCAATATGGAATTGTAGCAGGCAATCGACAACACGTTCGTGTTTCTTGGCTTCCTTATTGACGGCTTCCAATAGGTTAGCCGAGTCTATACTATGGATGAGTGTGACAAAAGGGATGATGTATTTGATTTTGTTGGTCTGCAAATGGCCAATGAAGTGCCATCGGATATCTTGCGGCAGCACTTCATGCTTATCGCGCATCTCAAGAGCGTGATTTTCGCCGAAAATACGTTGGCCTGCGTCGTAAGCTTCTTGCAAGTCACTGACAGGCTTGGTTTTGCTGACAGCTACCAAAGTCACTGACTCGGGCAGCGTCGCCCTGATTTTTTCAAGGTTTTCCTTAATCATGATTCAACTGTTTTTGATGATGCAAAAATACGCAATCCTAACAATTCAACAATTAAACATTCAAACAATTCAACAATAATTCTTACCTTTGCGCCCAAATTTCGAAGAATTATGTTTGAAGGTTTAAGCGAAAAATTAGAACGTTCGTTCAAAGTCCTTAAGGGACAGGCTTATATCACTGAGGTGAATATTGCCGACACGATGAAGGAAATCCGTCGCGCCCTCTTGGATGCCGACGTCAGCTATAAGATTGCCAAGGATGTCACCAACAATATCAAGGAAAAAGCCCTCGGTCAGGAGATTCTCTCCTCGGTGAAGCCAGGCGAAATGATGGTCAAGATTGTGCATGATGAGTTGGCCGAATTGATGGGCGGAGAGGCCGTCGACATCAACTTGAAAGGTCAGCCAAGCATCATCTTGATTGCAGGTCTGCAAGGTTCGGGTAAGACCACTTTCTCAGCCAAGTTGGCCTCTTATCTGAAGCGCAAACGCAGCAAGCAAGTCTTGTTGGTGGCTGGCGACGTGTACCGTCCTGCTGCTATCGAACAGTTGAAAGTATTGGGACAACAGGTTGAGGTTGAGGTGTACAGCGAAGATGGCAACAAAAACCCGGTGCAGATTGCGCAAAATGCCATCAACCACGCCCGTAATCAAGGCAAGAATGTGGTCATTATCGATACCGCCGGTCGTTTGGCCGTCGATGAGGAGATGATGAACGAGATTGCCAACATCAAGGAAACGGTTCATCCGCACGAGACCTTATTTGTGGTGGACTCCATGACAGGTCAGGATGCCGTGAACACGGCCAAGGCCTTCAACGACCGCTTGGACTTCGATGGTGTGGTGCTCACCAAGTTGGACGGTGACACCCGTGGCGGTGCTGCCCTTACCATCCGCACAGTGGTGGAGAAGCCCATTAAGTTCGTCGGTATCGGCGAGAAGATGGATGCTCTCGATGTGTTCCACCCCAAGCGTATGGCCGACCGTATCCTCGGCATGGGCGACATCGTCTCTCTCGTGGAACGTGCCCAGGAGCAGTTCGATGAAGAGGAAGCCCGCAAGTTACAGAAGAAACTCGCCAAGAACGAGTTCAACTATAACGACTTCCTGAAGCAAATCCAGCAAATCAAGAAGATGGGTAACCTGAAGGACTTGGCCAGCATGATTCCTGGCATGGACAAGGCCTTGAAAGGCGAAGAAATCGACGACGACGCCTTCAAGAGCATCGAGGCCATCATCTATTCGATGACTCCTGCCGAGCGCGAGAACCCGAAACTGCTTAACGGCACGCGTCGTAAGCGTATTGCCGACGGAAGCGGCACTTCTATCGTGGAAGTGAACCGCCTCGTGAAGCAATTCGAGGAGACCTCGAAGATGATGCGCATGATGACCACCGGTGGTGGCAAGAAGTTGATGCGCATGGCGGGGAACATGAAACGCCGCTAATCATAATTCAAGATTCAAGATTCAAAATTTATAATTATGGATAAGATTATTGATGGTAAAATCATCTCTGAACAGATAAAGAAAGAGATCGCGGCTGAAGTCGCAGACATGATCGACCACGGTAAACCCGCTCCGCATCTCGCAGCAGTCATTGTGGGCGATGACGGCGCCAGCAAGACCTACGTGGCATCGAAGGAAAAAGCCTGCCACTCAGTAGGTATGACTTCATCGGTGTACCGCCTGCCCGTTACGACGACAGAAAAGGAAATGCTCGACATGGTGGCGTTCCTCAACAATGACCCCGAAATCGACGGGTACATTATCCAACTGCCGCTGCCCAAGCATATCGATGAGAATAAAGTCATCGCCGCCATCAAGCCTGAAAAGGACGTGGACGGCTTCACGAGTATCAACGCAGGTCGAATGATGCTTGGGTTGCCTTGCTACATTCCCGCCACACCAAACGGCATCATGGAACTCATCAAACGCTCTGGCATTGAGACTGTGGGCAAGAATGTGGTTGTTTTGGGTCGTTCCAACATCGTGGGCACGCCTATGGCGATTTTGATGTCGCGCAAAGGCATCGACTCGACCGTCACTTTGTGCCACAGCCGCACCAAGAACCTGCCCGACATCTGCCGCAATGCCGACATCCTTGTGGCCGCCATTGGGAAGCAGGGCTTCGTGACCGCCGACATGGTGAAACCCGGTGCAGTGGTCATCGACGTGGGCATCCACCGCATTGAAGACCCAACTAGCCCGAAGGGGTACAAAATCATGGGCGACGTAGACTATGATGAAGTTTACAAAGTGGCCTCCAAAATCACCCCTGTTCCAGGTGGTGTAGGCCCAATGACCATCGTCTCGCTGCTGCAAAACACACTGAAAGCAGCAAAAGGCGAAGTCTATCCGAAATAAACTTTCTTGGTTTTATGATAACGGGATCTCCTTTTCAGGGTCATCCCGTTTTTTATTGCCAGTAATTCAAGAATTTTACTTAGTTTTGCATCTTTTAGATAAAGGGAATATGAAAAAAGGATTGCTTATCACACTATTGTTGTTGTCGCTTGCCACATGGACAAAAGCGCAAGAGGAAGGTACGGCGGACTTCTCGCCTTTGTTCTTTCCACAACTCAAGGCCGAATTGCCTAAAGAGGTGAACGAAACCTCGGGGCTTTTCTTCCACAACGGTCGCCTATGGACGCACAACGACAGCGGCGGCAAACCGATTTTGTACGCCCTCGACACGACTTCTTTTGAAGTGGTGCAAAAGATTACGCTCTCCAATGCAAAAAACAAGGACTGGGAGGATATCTGCACCGATGGTGAAATGGTCTATATTGGCGACTTCGGCAACAATAAAGGCAGCCGTAAGAACTTGAGAATCTACACTTTCCCATTATCAAGCATTCCCAAGGAAGGCGACACCACCCTTGTTGTGGACTCCATTAGATTCCGTTTTGGCGACCAGACAGACTTCAAACACATAAAACACGAGCACGACTTCGATTGCGAGGCCATGTTTGCAACGGATGACTATCTTTATCTTTTCAGCAAAGGCTGGGCTACGGGTACAACGCGTCTATACCGACTCTCAAAAACGCCAGGAAACCAAGTGGCGGAGGTGGTCAACGGCTTTGACTCACAAGGGCTAATCACGGGTGCCGATTATGACAGAGAAAGTCGCATATTAGTCGTTGTAGGCTATGTGAAGACCCTTTGGAAGCCATTTATGTACATTATCTTCGACTTCGATGAGGCAGGTGTGAAACTCTCGAACCGCCGTATTGAGATGCCCCAACTAGCTGGTGCACAAGTCGAGGGCATTTGCTTCTTCGAGGATGGGCAATGTTACGTTACAGCTGAGACTTCTCCGACCATAACGTCAAAGGTTTTTGTGGTCGATTTCCGCAAATGGATAGAAAAATCGCTTAAAAACGAGAAGGAATGAAACGCATTGCCATTATCTTGTTGTTTATAGCGCTGAGTGTTACGGCATTTGCGCAGCATCCGAAGAAAGCGGTGAAAGCCTACGAGTCGGCGGAAAAAGCATTCCAGAAACGCGATTACCAGAAAGCCCATCGAGAGCTGCTGAAAGCCGTACTTGCCGACCCGAACTATGCCGAAGCCTGGCTTCTGGAGGGTGAAGTCGGGATGGAGATGGAAGACTACGACTTGGCTATGCTAGGTTACGAAAACGCTTTGTCAACTGATTCGCTGCTATTTCCGCCTGCGGCCATCACCTTGGCACGTCTATACGACACCCGTGGCAACTATAAGCGAGAGATTGCCTTGCTACGATGGTATCTATCGAAAGGTTTCGGCCATACTACCAATGACGCCACGGCTTACGAGCTATTGGCAAAAGCTTCATTCCGCGACTGGGCGGTGAGTCATCCTGTCGCCTTTGAGCCTGAAAATCTTGGGGCAGCGGTCAATTCGAGCCACGACGAATATGTGAATATGCTATCGTTCGATGGCACACAACTCTTGTTTACGCGCAAGATGCCATTGGACAACAACTACCAGAAAGAGTTCCTTTTCGTATCCCATCTAGAAAACGAGCAATGGACCGAACCTCAACCACTTGCCTTTTCCAACTTCCCACAAGATGTCGACCCGGGCGCAGCTTTCATCTCTGCCGACGGGAAGAAACTCTACTTGACAGGCTGTGGTTGGAGCCGCGACAGCAGCTGCGACATTTATATATCGGAATTGAAGGACAATCGATGGGCCATGCCACGACGTTTGTCAGAAGGCATCAACACGAGGAGTTGGGAGTCGCAACCATGCGTGAGCAGCGATGGCAAGGAACTCTATTTTGTGTCGCGCCGCTCGGGTCAGGCTGACATTTATTGCAGCAAACGTAATACAGACGGCACTTGGAGTGAGCCACAAAACATAGGCGGTCCTATCAATACAAAAGGCACTGAAATGGCACCTTTCCTGCACCCTGACGGGCATACGCTCTACTTCTCATCCGACACGCATATCGGTATGGGCGGCTTTGACCTTTTCATGAGTCGCAGAGACAATAACGGGCATTGGCAGGAGCCTGTCAATTTAGGTTTCCCCATCAACACCAGCGGTGACGAAATCAACTTCTTCGTGGCTGCCGATGGCAAGACTGCCTTCATTTCCTCACAGCGCGATGGCGGCAAAGGCGGCTACGACATCTACACTTTCGAACTTCCTGAGGAAATACGTTCTGACTCGGCCAACTACCTCACCTCTTTGGATGTGATAGAGCTTACCCCTGGCGATGCAGTAGTGCTGCAAAACATACAGTTTGAATTCAACAGCGCTGCCTTGACGGCCGACTCAGAGTCGGGCATCCAGATATTGACCGGTTTCCTCAAGCGCAATCCCGAATTGAAGGTGGAGCTTGCCGGACATACCGACAATGTAGGTAATGACAACTACAACTTGAAGCTTTCCTCCGACCGTGCCGAAGCGGTCAGGAAAGCCTTGATTGCCAATGGTATCGAAGAAACACGATTGACGTCCAAAGGCTATGGTGCCACAAAACCCATGGTTTCCAATGACACTGAAGAGCACCGTGCCCTGAACCGAAGAACAGAAATGATCATTATCGATTAAACATGAAGAAGAGCACTTTAGCATTAGTCGCATTGGCTATCCTCGTGTCAGCCTGCACAAAACCAAACGACTCCAAAGGAATCCGCTTTTCCATTTTGGGCGACAGCTTTTCGACTTTTGAAGGCTACGTGACTCCTGAAACCAATAATGTTTGGTATTACGAAAGGATAGGTGTGACAAGTGTTGAACAAATGTGGTGGCACAAGATGGCCACGAAGATGGGTTGGATGCTTGACAAAAACAACTCGTTTGGCGGCTCTTTGATTTGCAATTTTTGGGGATTCGACGCTGGGCCTCAATATAAACCGTATTCTTTCATCAATCGAATGGACAATCTCGGCAACCCTGATGTGATTTTTGTCTTTGGAGGCACTAACGATGTTTGGAACGGTGCATATTGTGGTGAGTTCGTTTATTCTGACTGGACCGAAAGTCAGCTCGAACAGTATAGGCCAGCTTTGGCTTATTTGTTTGAAAACTTGAAACAGCTCTATCCCAAGGCAATAGTTTATTTTATGATTGACACATCCCTTGCCGACTTCGATCAAACCGGGCAATTATTCGTAGAGTCGGCACATACCATTGCCCGTCATTATGGAATAGATTGTATTGATTTGAATGACATCCACAAAAAATGGGCACATCCCGACGCTAAAGGGCAGAAGAATATCGCCGAGCAGGTGCTCGATTATCTCGAAAACGAGTTCATCTAATGCCTAAAACGGTAACGCACCGTCAGGTCATCGTTGCTCGGTGTAGGCACATCCCAATAAGGCTTTTCGGACATTGAACCTGTCGCAACGTTAGAATTATCGTCATTTATTTCCTCTTCGTTATCCTCCTCATCTTCCCAATGATACACCTCTTTTTGGGGACCTTCCTTCCTTAGGAAAACGGCCAACAGCACCCCGATGATGGCTCCGCTGAGATGGCCTTCCCATGAGATGTTTTGCGGAATGGCCAATGAGGGAATCATGCCCCAGATGAAGCTACCATAAAGGAACACCATGATAAGCGAGATGACAATAAGCATGCGGTTGCCCCGGATGAATCCGCTCGCAATGAGGAAAAGATTCAAGCCATAGACAAGCGCACTTGCTCCAATATGGGTGGACTCCGGATTGCCGATACACCAGGTAATCAAGCCGCTGGCCAAATAGGTAATGAGCAGTACTCGGTTGGCCAAGGTGGGATAACAATAATACAAGGCCGTGCCTAAAACAAGAATGGGAACAGAATTGGAGAGCAGATGCTCCCAGCTAGAAATGGCAAAGTGAAAATGCCAATAAGTCCTTGTGCAGTATGTGGCGTGACGCCATATCGGCCAAAGTCAGCATTCAACGACACCTCAACAATCTTCACAACCCACATCACAACCACTATGAGTAATGGTACGATGAGGCTACCCAAGAATTTCCGTCTTTCCGCTTTGTTATCCATGATTTTGAGGCCGTTCAAGAATCATTCCGCGGGCAAAGGTCGGAAATTTTGGCAGATTTTGTATTTTTGCGGCATGAAAAACAAAGGCTTCATCGTTCATTTGGCTGGTGTCGTAGCCATGATCTTCTGGGGCATGTCGTTTGTATGGTCGACACAGGTCTACCAAAGCCTCAACCCCACGGC
>CACXXW010000079.1 GCA_902771635.1 uncultured Bacteroidia bacterium
ACTTTGCATCGAATACATCACGCTTTGGCGCGAACATTCACAGAGCAAAGGTGTTGTGACATATCCTTTTTTGCACAATTCACAAGTGCATTCCAAAAAGACCAGCCGATAGACACGACCTTTTTCGACGACCTCACCTTTCACTCCGGGCAAATCATTGGCCATCTCAAAGAAAACATCCATGTCACCTTTAACGTCCTCATAGAGTTTTTGGTAAACCGAAAGCGTGCCGCCTTTCACACAGTTTTTTCCGCATTCCGCGAAGAAAACCGACCTTTGTTCTGGTGAAAGCAGTGCTATACCTTTCTCGAACCCCTTAAACCAATTTGATAATTCCATATCAATACATTTTTCTTCTTATTCAATATACGGCTTATCACCAAGCGGGCGAGTGCAGCCCCAATCCTTAGCGAACTGCTCAAACTCCCCGTTGATTTTCTTCAAAAATAGCAGGCTCACCATTTTGCGAACCAGCCAAGGGTATTGTTCCATGCCTGTAAATTTAGCGGCTTCGGGTGTGAGGAAATTGCCTTTTTGCCCAAACAGGCGACCCATTTCAGTGTAAGGAGTTACCATCTTTTCTACTTGATCGGCTGGAGCAGTGCGGATACGGAAGCTACCGCCATGGATGAGTGTGCCGCCGTAACTGCAACCAAGTTGTTCGGGTAGTTCTCGCAGGAAGCGTTCACATAGGCGGAACTCATTCCCTTCATCCATACCTCCGTGAAGCATAAAGGAAAGTTCGGCAGGCTGCTTGCGTTCCTTAGGCAATGTTTCCAAGAATTCCAGCATCAAGCCAGGCACACATTCCACATAAAGCGGGAAGGCAATTATAGTACGTTCATTGTTGATGAAAGCCTCTTGTGCCGCGTCCCATTCCTTGCGGCTGGAGAGGTTGTGAAGTTCCCAAGTGATGCCAGCCTCTTCCAAGCCTTTGGCGAAGGTGTGGATGATTTTGTCGGTATTACTGTATTTCTGCACTCTTGGGCTGCCGTTGATGATAACGATATGAGTTGGTTTAGAGTTTAGAGTTGAGTGTTTGGAGTTTTGAACTATGCTGGAAGTAGCATCCAAAGGAATGGCACCCAACGAATGTCCACCAATGTTGGCAGCGGTGCGTTTGCACCAATCTTCCAACAGCGCTTGGTCAGCGGCACCTTTATACAAAAGTCCGATGTTGAGCGCGTGGTAGCGCAACTCATGACGCATCCAGCCGTCGCGGAAACCGATGGTCATGTTCAGCATAGGCATAATGCGGTCCATCATTCGTTTGCCTTTGTAATCCAGAAAGCCGAATCGTGTGTCGGAGACAAGCCAGAGGTTGTCGGCCTTTACCAGTTTCTTGAGGATGTTCTCATAATCGTCCTTGATGGCGCAAATGCCAGGTGTTTTGAGCCAGCACTGGTTGCAACCCATACAGTGGGCGATTTTCATGTCCGAAGTATTGACAATCTCCTTATCATCGTCTTTAATAAGATTGCTAATTTGTTCTAAAACAGATTTTTCCTCAATTGTATTCAATATTATTGTCATACTCAAAGACCTTTATGTTTTTTTGTAATTCATCCAAAAATCTTGCTCCATGTCCACCATCCATTTGTACATGATGGAACTGGAAGGATATGGGTAAGGTGACCTTGAACCAACCTTTGCGATATTTGCCCCACATCACCATAGGATTGCAAAACTGGTCTGTATATTGGTTGATGATGCCATCCAACTCGGTAGCAGTCATTGCCGAAGTCCCGATGACCATAGCATCAGCCTCGAAAGTGCTTTTACAAGACAAACTCACCGATTGAGTCAAAGCCAAGTATTCGGTACTAAACTGCTCAAAATCATCAGTATAAGGAATATCGCACGAATTGATACCACCAACCTTGTTGTTTACAATCACGTTGATAGCAAGTCGGTCGTACTTATACAGATTCCCATGCTCGGGAAGCAAGTAGAATTCCTCCATCTGGCTTGCTGCTTTGCCGATGCACCAACACAAAATCGCATTGAATTTCAACCCTTTTCGTCTACTCACCTTATAAAGCCGCATCATGTCGAAGGTCTTGGTAAGCGTCACCATTGGCATGGGCGACTTCATCCATAGCTCAAATGCCTGAGCCCGATTCGTGTCCTGTGGGTTGATCTCTTGTTTCATTGTAGGTATGCCATTTTATCCATATCAATTCGGTTGCAAAAATAGCGCATTATCCGTTCCGAAACGAAAACCTTATGTGGACAATGACGTAGACATTTAGGAACAAGCCAGAATTGCAAATGGAAAGATGAAACCAAAAGCCGAGACCACTAACTTGCCTCGGCTTTCATCGTTCTAAAGGTTACTCTATCGGTATCTGAATCACCGACAACCATTTCCCAGGGTCTTCCTGGTTCCAGGCGCCATCGATGTAGCAGGTGCGGTGCTGGCCTACGACCTTGTAGCCCTGCTCCTCGATGTAGCGGAAGGCTTCGGTGAACGACTCGTAGAAACGCTCGTAAGGACCGATGTGCTTCACGCAGAGTGCTTTGGGTACGGCGGGCAGACGTTTGAACTGGATAATGTCGCTATCTTCGCCCATCTCTTCCACTTGTTCGCAATACTCGATGTCGATGTCCGTCGGCGTGTACTCCTTGTTGTGCTCCATGGTGAAACAGTAGCCAGGCGGCGGACATTTGCAGCCGAGTTTTTGCATTTCGGGACCAATTTTCTCGACACACATCGGACCGATGGCGGCGTAGTTGGGAATGATTTCACGGTGACTTGCCACGATGATTTCGGGCAATGTCTGAATACTGAATTTTTCCATTGTTGTGATTTGTTTGCGAGAGTCTCAATCTTGTTTCATTGTAGGTATGCCATTTTGTCCATATCAATTCGGTCGCAAAATTAGCGCATTATCCGTTCCGATAAGAAAACCCAATGTGGACAATTACGTGGACATTATAAATCAAATCACCATTGATAATGAAAAAGTTGTAGTTTTGCGGTGTAAATCAAATTTTGAGCAAAATGAGTTTGTAGGTACGAGAAAATAGCTGTTTGGCTGTCAGCCTTCAGCCATCAGCAGTCAGCTATAGTGCTACCAAGCTGATAGCTTACAGCCAACGAACCAATAGAAATTAAAAAAGTCATACTATGTCAAAAGTTCTTTCCTTATTACTAATTGCGCTTTGCGCTTTGAACAGCTGGGCGCAAACTCCTCTCCTGAAAACCGTTGAAAAACCAGATGCGGCTACTACAACGCTTCGCGAGGATGGCTTGCTTCATTCACACTGGACACAGAATTTTCCCTACAACCAGCTTTGCCCCAGAGACCCGGTGAATGGCAATGCCTACAGCGTGGCAGGCTGTCCTGCCATTGCCATGGGACAAATCATCAACTATTTGCGCACGACACAAGACACCCGCTTTACCGACGATGACGACTATAACCATTACTATGCCGGCCGTAGTTATGTTATTGATGACGATTGGATGTCCTTGAAATTCCCGTCCTTCCCGCAATTGAACGAAATGTTGGATTCCGTCGATGCCGCTTTCCAGCGCGGAGAGGAACTATCTGACCTGCTGTGCGCCGCTGTGGTTTTTGCTTGCGGCACGGCTTGTACGCAGGTCTATACTTCGGAAAGTTCCGGCACCTTTTATGTAGACCAAGCCTTTGAGGCCTACCAACGCTTTGGCTTTACGGACTGTGTGCTGTTTCGTGAGCCCGATTCTTTAATGTACGCCACCCTGATTTCCAATCTGCAAGCCGGTTATCCTGCCCATTTGGCTGTCGAGAATCCCGCGGGAACGGTCGGACACAATGTCGTGGTCGATGGCTATCGCGAATCGGATGGTAAGTTCCACATCAACTTTGGCTATGGTGGCACTTTGGACAACTGGTACGACATCCCTGACCCGAATTTCTATTACGGCATGACCAAGGTGGAAGGCATCATCTTGGATATTATTCCTAAAGATGGACCTTTGGCCGTTCACGAATCCGAACCCCAGCAACCGCTGGAAGTTTATCCCAACCCCGTTTCCGATGTCCTCTTTATTAAAAACCTTCCTTGCAAAAAGGTTAAGTATTCCATTTTCAACATGTTAAGCCATGAAGTGACTACAGGTTACTCAGCTGGAACCATTTCCGTGGCCGGATTGGAAAAGGGGCTTTATTTCTTGCAGGTCAAGGGAGAAGGCATCTGTGAGACGGTGAAATTTGTGGTGAAGTAATCAACGCTTGCGTATTCTTGCAACGGCAAAAACTAATAGTCGCAAGACAAAATAAACTAATAAAAACAGCCACAAATGTAGTTTATTGAAATAGAAAAAGATATGTATCTTTTGCACCAAAAACTAATAGTAGTAAGACAAAATATACTAACAACAGTGAAGCAAAATATACTAATAACAGCAAGACAAAATAAACTAATGGATGGGAGGTTTTGAAGGGTTTGTGCGGTTGATTGGGAGGGTGATGGGATAATACGATTGTCATTGATTGCCCAAATTCAAGTGGGGGACAATTTGTCCCCCTACTGGAATGAAGGCGGATGACGGAATTAGAGGAATAAATCATTTTGCCAAATAGGGAAAGATTTGTATTTTTGTTTTTCGATGAAATATATTACACCTATGAATACAGAATCTTTATCACAAATTATTGTTCAATCACTTAATACTCCTGATTTAAGCAAGTTGAAACTGACAGATTCTTCTTTTTGGAAGAGTCAGTTGAAAGCAGCTGCCAGTTTAATACCTGTGGCGGGAGGTGCTGTGGCAGAAGAGTTACAGCAGTATTACGATTATAAAGATGATGAATTCTTTAGAAAATTTTCTCGCTACTTGCTTGGACTTATAGAAACTACCGCCGAAGAACGTCAACAATTTGCTGAAGATATTCAAAAAAAAGCCGAGGATTTTTCAGGAAATGTGATTCTTGGAATGGTCGATAGGCTTGATAATATAAACAAGCAGACGATATTGGCCAATTTGACTATTGCAAGAATCAAGGGTACAATAAGTATTGAAGATTTCTTCCGATTACATTCTATGCTTGAAAGAATTCCATATGTTGATTTAAAAGAACTCCCTCGTTACAAAGAACCTTTTTATGATGATAGTGGCGATACAGAATTGCTTTATGCTACAGGTGTTTTAGAATTACAAACAATTGATTCTGATGGTTCAAACAAGTATATTCTCTCTAAACTTGGTGAAAAACTGTTACTATTTGGCTGTCAGATAAATTTGGAGATGGAGAGAACAAAGGGGACAAACGTGGAACTAAACAGTATCACTAATGAGGAAATAGACGCTATTGTTGAAGAGAAGATAAAAGCGAATCGTCCTAGAGTCGAAAACGGAACTTTGTACTATCCAGATGGGGCAAGGTCTGGAAACATGGAAGATGACGACCAGTTTCTGAGTGATTTGGCGAGAGGAAAGTAAAATCTCTCCAATAAAGAGTCTTATTTGAAGTAGATAAATTTGTATTTTTGCAACCCGCCTTAATCCACCCAGCTATTAGCTTGGTTTAAACACACAAATTCACATTTTATGAAAAAAACAGGCATACTCTTAATTCTGCTTATGGCCCTTGCTTTAAAAGTGATTTCTCAAGATACAGAAACGACTACGCTTGTTTTCACAGCAGATTCTCCTGGAGGTATTTATCATCCGTTCAACAGCGTGAATGTTACCAATGTCACACGGGGTTGGACCGAAACACTTGTTTATCCCGACACCGTATTGGTTCTAAAGAATACGACATGTATTGTGTCACCGAATCCATTTTCCACACAAACTAATGTGAGGTTTCAAATGAGTAAGGAAGGTAGGGCTGCTTTCTTGGTTTGCAATATCAATGGACAGATATTAGCATCCACTGAAAGCTGGCTTAGCCAAGGAATGCACAATCTGACTATTGCACTTGAAAAGCCCCAGTTGGCAATCCTATCGATAACCACTCCCATAGATAGATATGCAATTAAACTGATTCAGACTGACTATGGCGGTAAGAACGATATAATGTTTGGCGCTAATGAAAACTGGAACAATATCTTAATAGAAGAATCTGAGATTGGCAGATTTGAAATCGGAGATATAATGAGTTATGAAGCCATCTTTGAAGACAATGAAGAAAGTGTTTCAAGCGAAATAATAACTAAGGCTCAGTTTGATAATGACACGATAACATTGCATTTTTCGTTTCCTATGGGTGCCATCGACGGATTGTTTTCTGTAAGTGAAACCCAGCGAGTATGGTTCTCTCGTGGTAACTTGCAGTATCAAGCATCTTCAAACTCCTGGAAATTTGCTGACCATCAGTATGATTACATGGGCATTAACAACACCAATGTATCATCGTCCTATAGTGGCTGGATAGATTTGTTTGGATGGGGCACAAGCGGCTTTGATCACGGAGCTTTATGCTACCAACCATGGAGCGTGAATTGTAATGATAAGGATTACTTAGCCTACGGACAATGGTCGTTTAATTTAAACGATCAAAGTGGCCAAGCTGATTGGGGCTATAACGCTATCAGTAATGGAAATAATACAACTCAAACATGGCGTACATTATCGTATGAGGAATGGCAATATTTGTTGGATGAACGAACATCACCGTCGGGCATACGTTATGCTAAAGCAAAAGTGAATGATTTCAATGGAGTGATTTTGTTGCCCGATAGTTGGAATGAATCATGCTACGAACTTAATAACTTCAACCAAAGCGATGCCAGCTTCTCATGCAATGTTATCAACGCTTCACAATGGAGCACTCTTGAACAGTATGGCGCCGTTTTTTTACCAGCAGCAGGTTACCGGCATGGAATCGAAATTTATAATGTGAATTATAGTGGAGGTTACAGGTCTTCCTCCGTCAGCAGCGAATCTAATATATGGCGATTGCGCTTTTTTGACGAAGGCCTGTGCATGGATGAATGCGAAGATAGTCGATGTAATGGCCAATCAGTACGTTTGGTTTATAGTTCGATGGTTTATGACCCTTCGGTTGTTGCTCAACCACCCACTGTAACGACAACAGAAGTGATTAATATCAAAACCTCGACTACAAGTGGAGGTGTTGTATCTAGCGATGGAGGATCATCAGTAATAGAACGAGGAATATGTTGGAGCACAAATCATAATCCTACTATAGAAGATGATCATGTCAGCAATGGCTTTGGTACTGGTGTATATTCGGCTAACATGCATGGTTTGGCGGAAGATACTACATATTATGTAAAAGCCTATGCCATCAATAGTGCTGGCGTTGCTTATGGCGACGAGTTGAGTTTTACTTATCATGATTGGTCTGACGGTGTGTTGCCTGGAGTTTTTTCCGTAAGTACTACACAAAAGGTGAAATTCTCACAAGGTAATCTGCAATACAAAGCTTCAACAAGAACATGGCGTTTTGCAGAAGACCAATTTGAGTATATCGGAGTAGCAAATAGGAACATTTCCTCTCAATACGATGGTTATATCGATTTGTTCGGATGGGGGACGAGTGGTAGGAATTGCGGCAATACTTACTACCAGCCTTGGGACTCCGACAATAGCGGCGGTTATTTGTATGGACCTCGTGGCCTACACAACCTGACAGCCAACTTTGACTGGGGCTACAACGCGATAAGCAACGGTGGCAACCAAAACCACCAATGGCGCACGCTTACGAAAAGCGAGTGGAACTATGTCTTCAACACGCGCAGCACCACCAGTGGCATACGTTATGCCAAGGCAAAGGTGAACAATGTGAACGGAGTAATCCTTCTGCCCGACAACTGGAGTAGCAGCTACTATACCTTATACAGCACAAACGACATATTCTCTAGCTTCAGTAGCAATGTGATTAGTTCTTCCACTTGGACATATTCCCTTGAGGCGCATGGTGCAGTCTTCCTGCCTGCCGCAGGCAACCGCGGGGGGACTTCGGTCAGCAATGTGGGCCGCAACGGCTACTACTGGTCGGCCTCGTATTACGATATCTTCAGCGCGTTTTATGTGAACTTCGACAATTTGTACCTGAGCTATGGCTTCGACCGATCCCACGGTCTATCTGTGCGCTTAGTTCGAGATTATCAACCCACACAATAATACACTTACATGATAGTAAGCTAGAAGATTTCGGCGGTTTGCCAATTGTTTTTTATTTTGTAAATGCAGGCAACAAAATGCAAAATAACCAATTATATTGAAATAGGATGGTAGAGTATAAGTATAAAACACTAGAGGAATGTCAAGCTGCAATTGCAACTCTTAAAGCTATGGGCATGCTTGTACCAGATTGGATTACAGAGCAGTTGGACGGGTTCATGTCTGATACCGATGATGCTCATTCAGTATATAAGACTCTCCGAAAGCACAGCAAGTTCCCTTATTCCAACGAACTGGTTAAGTGTATCATCGATACCGTTGACAATCTTCTTATTGAAGCGCCCAATGCAAAGGAGCCAGGATTGTTGTTGGGTAAAATTCAGTGCGGAAAAACAAATGCCTTTGAAAACATCATCGGCATGTCGTTTGACAGAGGGATAGATTTGTGTGTTGTCCTAACAAAAGGGACAAACACGCTTGCCTATCAGACTATTGAACGTCTAAAATATGACTACCGTCACTTTAAAGAGTCGGAACGACTTGACCAGCAATTGATTGTTGAGGTGGATGATATAAAAGACCTTTACAAAAGAGGAGGATTGTCCCAAAATCAGGTGAACCGACAAGGAGCAAAACGCATCATTGTCTGTATGAAACAGGCAGATAACATGAAGCACCTCATCAAACTCTTCAAGGAAGATTCACCAGGATTGTTGCAGAAAAAAGTGTTGATAGTGGATGATGAGGCAGACTTTGCCAGCAGAAACTACCGTGTGCGGAATGCAGAGCCCTCTTTGGCGAAAATATCTTCCCAAATCGAAGAGTTTTGCTCACTACTTGACTATTACCGATACCTTCAGGTTACAGCAACACCGTATTCCCTTTACTTACAACCAGACGGATTCGTGCAATTGAAGAATGGCAAAGCAACTCCATTCAAACCTCGTTTCACCACATTGCTACCAGTACATGACAAATATGTTGGTGGCCAACAATACTTCGTTGAGGCTCGTAACCCAGAATCCATGTATTGCCACTTGTTTCATCCAATCAAACCGAAGTGTATTGAGGTTTTGGGGAAGAAAAACGAAAGGTATCTGAACAACAACATACAATCCAAAAACATCGAGGACCTTAGGTATGTGATAGTAGGTTATTTCATGTCAACAGCGGTGCGGGTGATTCAAGAACGGAAAAACAAAAAAAGTTATAGGTCGAGCGGGGTTTTTCATGTCGATATACAGAAAAACAAGCATCAATGGCAGGGTGACTTAATCAACAAATTCATTACTGAGATACATAAGGTTTTTCTGTCAGGATATAAGAACGACGCAAGAATATGTCCCGTGGTAGATACTGTATATGATAACTTGAGAGAGAGTAATGAAAACGGACGCAGAGAAGGCTTGATAAATATTGAGTTGCCAACAAAGGAGAAAGTGGTAGAGGAATTGGTGAAAATACTTGACGAAGGAAACTACATTGTCCACATTGTCAATTCAAATAATGAAGTGAAAGCACTTCTGAACGAAGATGGTCAATTAAGACTTGATCATTGTGCCAATATCTTTATTGGAGGCAACATTCTTGACCGTGGTATCACAATTTCCAACATGCTCTGTTTCTTTTATGGTCGCACACCCAGAAAATTCCAACAGGATGCTGTATTGCAGCACGCAAGGATGTTTGGCGCCCGAGACAAAGAAGATATGGCGGTATCAATGTTCCACACATCAAACCTTATCTATGAAATAATGACTCGGATGAACGAATTGGATGAGCAGTTGCGTGAATCATTTGTAAATTCTACCGACACCTCCGTTGAGTTTGTTTTTGTTGGGTTGGACAACAGAATTAAGCCATGCTCTTCCCAGAAAATCAAAGTGTCAAATACACTTGTGGTGCGTCCAAATCTGCATATTGTTCCCGTCGGTTTCCAGACTGGCCCAAAATCAACCATCGCAAAGACCGTACAAGAGATCCAACAGTGTATAGAAACTTTACCCTCATACGCCAATAGGGATGCAAATGGATTCTTTGTGATTGACAAAGATTTGGCAATAGATATTATTCGAAAGATTCGATCTACCTATATCTACGACCGCGAGATAGATAATAATAATGGTTTAGAATGGGAAGCAAATGATATGATTGGCTGCATAGAGTACGCAACACAGAAAACTGATGGAAAACTATATTGTCTGCATCGTATTAACCGTAATTTGAAACGTGTTAGACAAGACGGAGCTTTCATAGATGCCCCAGAAGATGGTCGTACAGATTTGCAGCCTGCAAGGGATAAATGCACTACAATGCCAGTCCTAATGCTCTTTCGCGAAAATGGTACAGAGGAACAAGGCTGGAGAGGCACACCTTTTTACTGGCCCACATTGTATCTCCAGAATGAGGTTAGCCCTGTTATCTATACTGTCAATGAGAAAACTGACCATCGGATAATCAAGAAGACTGACGTTTCGGAACTTGTCAATGGAATCAATCCTGAAGAGATTTTAGAGTTAACCTTGAGTGATGACAATGCGTTTAATGAAATAATGAACGAAGAACGGACAATTCATCAGTGTATTATTTCAGAAGGGTCTGCTTCACGCTATCTCGAATCAGAAAACGGAACATTGCGACTAAATAATAGTCTGGTGCCAATAAATGAACGCAGAACTATCAGTGTTTATTCTCGCAACAATGACAACTTCCCTTATTATCTAAAACCATACAAGTACATACTCTTCAACAAAAGCAGAGATAAAGATGGTGATGCAATGCTTGTTCGCCTTGACACCAAGAGTCCAATCGATTGCTATTTTGATGAAGAACCTGATAGAGATATTTTGCAATCCGCAAAAGGCAGTGAGCATGATTCCATATATAAAAACATTGGAGTGTGGGTTGCCGTGTATAATATTGACAAGGTTATCGGAATAGTGGAAAAAGATAAGTAACAAGAGGATTATAGGATGCCTCATTAGAATATACTGGCATAAACCGCCACGCCTCCGACACTCGCATCGGCTTGATGGACAGCACGGTGCCGATTGAGGCGATGCTGGGGAGTGGAATGGGGTAATATGGCTTCTCAGCCATAAACTTCATACGAAAAAACAATTAATTTTCAACAAAGCACTTGCGAAATGGGAAAATGTTTGTATTTTTGCAGTGTCAGATTGTCGTCAGAGGGCGCGAACAATTTGCTTTCGCAGCATTATTCAAGCTGGACCTTTCTGACCCCCATATGAGGACATAGCCCCAAAGGTTATGTCCTCAGTTTTTCTATTTCATCCTCTATCTGGTTTTTTACTGTATCCTTGTCAGAAACGGCAAATAAATCGGGCTTTACGACAACAGCCTTGCTGTTGTGAACTACATAACATTCGTTGATGTTACCACTCGTAAAATCCTCATGCCTACCATAAAGACCCGAAGCTATCTTTTTGGTTTTGAGTATGCTTTCAGCCATGTGCATATCAAAATCGAGCACCACAGTCTGGCAACCTTGTTCTTTGGCTTTGCGAAAGGCAGATTTAATTTCGTTTTCACTTTCTATGCCTTTTCTATCACCAAGTTTCTCATTGATGGTATACTCTGGATTCTTATGGCCAAAAACCAGCAAATGCTCATTAATACGAATATTCATGTCGGCAAAGCAGCCAAGTAGCACCCTTGCCACACGAATGTTTTCAACAAGTTCTGTTTGGTCAGCTTGCTTGCTAATCAATAGCCGTTCACCATAAATCTCATCAACTAAAAAATCCTCTATTCTAAACATGGTGCAAAGGTAAAAAGAATTGCGAGAAGTGCAATAACTGTATCTGCACGAGAAAATAAAGAACAGATAATCGATGTTCATTACAATATCAAATGTTGTTTAACCGAAAACTTTGTATCTTTGCCCCAAACAAAAACACCTCACCCCATGAATCACCCCATTCAAGAAGGCTATATGCCTTATCTCGGTTATCAGACCTACTACCGCATTGTCGGTGAACCTTCAAGCAAGCCCGCACTGCTTTGTCTACACGGCGGACCGGGCAGCACGCACAACTATTTCGAAGTGCTGGACCGCATCGCTGACACAGGCCGGCAGGTCATCTCTTACGACCAAATCGGCTGCGGTAACTCCTACCTCGACGGCCATCCCGAACTGTGGACCCAAGAGACCTGGATCAATGAACTCATCGCCTTGCGTGAATACCTTCACCTCGACCAGCTCCACCTCCTCGGCCAGTCGTGGGGCGCCATGCAGGCCATCGCCTACATCATCGACTGCCAGCCCAAGGGCATCAAGTCGGTCATCCTCTCTTCGGGCCATGCCTCCAGCTCGCTGTGGGCCAGCGAGCAGCACCGCCTCATCAAATACATGTCGGCAGAAGACCAAGAGGCCATCCGCCACGCCGAAGCCACCGGGAAATGGGACGACCCCGACTACCTCCGCGCCAACGAGCATTACTATGAGCATTATGTCATCAGCGTGGACGAAAACTCGCCCGAGTGTATCCGTCGCCCGAAACGCGCCGGCGATGAAGCCTACCTCTACGGCTGGGGGCCCAACGAATACCAACCCCTAGGCGATCTGGCCGACTTCGAATACACCGACCGTCTGCACCAAATCATGCAGCCATGCCTCATCTGCAGCGGTACCCGCGACATCTGCACCCCTGTGGTGGCCGCCTCGCTCTACGAGAACATCCCCAACAGCCGCTGGGAAGTCTTCAAAGGCGCACGCCACACCTGCTTCGTCGAACAAACCGACAAATACTGCAAGATACTGGAAAAATGGTTGGAGGAATGTGATTAAGGGTATAATAGACAAAAATGGTTGGTGAGATATAATGTAAATCACTGACAATAAGACGCATAAAAGCGATAAAAAGCAGTTAGATGAAAGCGTTTTC
>CACXXW010000080.1 GCA_902771635.1 uncultured Bacteroidia bacterium
AAAGATGCTCAAGGTCATCGGCGTGAAATCGCAAGAACAACTTGTCGACGAAATCATCGCTCCCGAGATCCGTCTGCCGAAAGACCTCAACATCGGCGAGGGCATGAGCGAATACGAAGTCATCAGCCACCTCAAGGCCTTGGGTGCCAAGAACAAGCAGTTCCGCAGCTACATCGGCTTGGGCTACTACAACACCATCACCCCTGGCGTCATCATGCGCAACATCCTTGAGAATCCGGGCTGGTACACCTCTTATACTCCCTACCAAGCTGAGATCTCGCAAGGCCGTCTCGAAGCTCTCGTTAACTACCAGACCGTCATCAGCGACCTCACCGCCCTGCCGTTGGCCAACGCCAGCTTGCTCGACGAAGGCACCGCCGCTGCCGAAGCCATGCTGATGTTCTGGCACTCCCGCAGCCGCGCTCAGGTGAAGGCTGGCGTGAAGAAGTTCTTCGTCGCCAACGATGTGTTCCCTCAGAGCATCGAAGTCATCAAGACCCGCGCTCACTTCCAAGGCATCGAGGTCGTGATCGACGACATCAACAAGTTCGACTGCAGCGAGGAATACTTCGGTGTGCTGATCCAGTGCCCCAACCAATTCGGTGAAATCGTCGACAACCGCGCCAAAGTCGCTGCCTGGAAAGAGAAAGGCATGCAAGTGGCCGTCGCCGCCGACCTGCTCAGCCTCACCCTCATCACGCCTCCCGGCGAATGGGGTGCCGACGTGGTCTTAGGTTCCAACCAGCGTTTCGGTCTGCCGATGGGTTTCGGCGGCCCTCATGCCGGTTACTTCGCCACCACCGAAGCGTACAAGCGCGAGATGCCTGGCCGTATCATCGGCATCAGCGTGGATGCCCTTGGCAATCCCGCTTTCCGTCTGGCTCTGCAAACCCGTGAGCAACACATCAAGCGCGAAAAAGCCACATCAAACATCTGCACGGCTCAGGCTTTGCTCGCCATCATGTCGGGCTTCTACGCCTTGTATCATGGTCCAGAGGGCTTGATTGAAATCGCACATCACATCAACTGCCTCGCCGGCAAGCTGACCTCTGAGTTGGCCAAGCTCGGCGTGAAGCAGCTCAACAAATACTTCTTCGACACGCTATTGTTCGAACTGCCCGAAGGCGCTTGCACCTGCAAGGTGAAGGAAGCCGCCGAGAAACACGGCATGAACTTCCGTATCATCGACAAGCAACACTTCGGCATCAGCCTCGATGAGACCACGGCTCGTGAGGACATCAACGAGATCGGCCAAGTCGTCGCCGAAGCCCTCGGCAAGCAACACGAAGAGCTTGTCTGCGACCCGAACTGCCAGAAGTTCAGCGGCATCCAACCCGAAATGCAGCGCACCTCCAAGTTCATGCAGGCCCCGATGTTCTTCAAATACCGCAGTGAGACCGACATGATGCGTTATATGAAGAAACTCGAGAACCGCGACCTCAGCCTCAACCGCTGCATGATCCCGCTGGGCTCCTGCACCATGAAGCTGAACCCCGCCACCTCGATGTATGCCCTCAGCTGGCCTGAGTTCGGCAACATCCACCCCTTTGTCCCCGCCGACCAAGTGGAAGGCTACCTCGAACTCATCGCCGAGATGGAGAAAGACCTCTGCGAAATCACGGGCTTCAAGGGCATGAGCTTCATGCCTAACTCGGGTGCCAGCGGCGAATATGCCGGTCTGCTCACCATCCGTCGTTACCAAGAGGCCAACGGTCAGGGTCACCGCAACATCTGCTTGATCCCTGCCTCCGCCCACGGCACCAACCCCGCATCAGCTGCTATGGCTGGCATGCAAGTGGTGGTGGTGAAATGCGACGAAAACGGCAACATCGACCTCGAAGACGCCAAGGCCAAGGCCGAGCAATACAAGGACAACCTGGCTGCCTTCATGGTCACCTATCCTTCCACTCACGGCATCTATGAGGACGGCATCCGCACCCTCGTGAAGATCGTCCACGACAACGGCGGCCAAGTTTACATGGACGGCGCCAACATGAACGCCCAGGTCGGTCTGACCAGCCCCGGTTACATCGGTGCCGACGTCTGCCACCTCAACCTGCACAAGACCTTCGCCATCCCGCACGGCGGTGGCGGTCCTGGCGTAGGCCCCATCGGCGTGGCCGAACACCTGAAGCCCTAGCGCTGTTTCAGCCGCTCCGTTCGGTAGCGCACAGATCCTCACCATCACCTACTGCTACATCAAGATGCTGGGCGGTGAAGGCCTGAAGAAAGCCACTATGGGTGCCATCATGAATGCCAACTACCTGAAGGAGAGATTGAAGGACTACTACCCGATCCTGTATACCGGCAACCATGGCCATGTGGCTCACGAGATGATCCTCGACATCAACGGCATCAACAAGACCGTTGGTGTGGCCGCCATCGACATCGCCAAGCGTTTGATGGACTTTGGTTTCCACGCTCCTACCGTGGCCTTCCCAGTGCACGAGACCCTGATGGTGGAGCCCACCGAGAGCGAGCCTATAGCCGAGCTCGACCGCTTCGTTGAAGCCATGATCCAGATCCGCAAGGAAATCAAGGACATCGAGGACGGCAAGGCCGAGAAGGGCAACAACATCATCTCGCACGCACCCTACACTGCCGAGATGCTGATGGCCGACAAGTGGGAGTTCCCCTTCAGCCGTCAAGAGGCAGGCTTCCCGATGAAGAGCGATGTGCAGGATAAGTACTTCCCGCACGTCACGCGCATCGACGATGCCTACGGCGACAGGAATCTGGTTTGCAAGTTCAGCGCGGAATAATTTGGTTCACGCAGAATACGCAGAAAACGCAGAAAACGCAGAATGAAAAAATCGCAGCCTTCGGGTTGCGATTTTTTTGTTTTATCCATACAGCAACCAAAATTTTTATATCTTTGCAGCCAAAAAACCTCATATTTTTAATATAAAAACACCTTACCATGAAAAAAATATTAATACTATTATTCATATTACCGTTATTCAATAATGTTTCAGCACAAGATTGGAAATTTAATAGTAACGGTGGTTCAATAAAGGGGAGTTTTGATGGATCAAATTCTCCTACTCAATCATTCGATGAGAAATTTCACATAGACCCTTTAAAAAAAACACCAGATAGCAAAGAAAAACCAGGGAAAGATAAACCCACACCTCCTCTTAAAGACAATTATGATGGTCCCGCTAGCGAAGGATCATGGGGTGAAAACGACACCTACTCAAATGGATTATACGAAAGGATGAAGAACAAAGTAGGGTGGTACAAATACGATAGAGAAGCCTTTTCTATTTTAGATGAGGTGAATAGTATGCTATCCTCAGATTGCATTGATATCCATCTATTACATAATGCTTATGTAAAGTTCAAAGGACTATCATCATTTCAACGAAGTGTATTAGGATATGAAGGGGATAAAGCCCTTGCTGAGTTGGTCGCTCGATTGCATAACGCCAGACCGTATTATGACAAATATTCAAAAATGGCTCTGAATATCAAAAACAACTCGTTCTCTAAAGTAGACAAAGATGTAATGCATAAACCCTATGAGGAACTAAACGGGTATCTAAGACAATTCTTGAGCAAGGAAGAATTTGACAGAGCCAAGATTGAGTATGTGAAATATGAAAAATCACAAATCGTGAATGGTGTATATGCAAGAATAAGAAATCAGAAGTCGAAACATAATTATAAGAAAATAGAGACTTCAGATGCTCATCTTGCTCTCCAAAAGTCAGCAAATTCCTTAGTTGACAATTATAAGGTAGGTGCAATGGCGGTTAAAAACGCTTCAGAAGGGCGAAAACAACTTGCCATTTTATTTGGAGACGAACTTGTTCCCAAGCCTGTACTTTTAGATAAACTAGAAAAAACAACCAACACTGTAAACAATGCAATAGATGCAAAAGGGATGTTTGTAAAGGCTTTTTCAGGAGATTGGGAAGGGGCTATTTCTGATTATTTGGGAAAAGCAAAAGAAAAACTAATTGACCCATTAAATGATTGTGCTATCGGTCTAGGATCAACTTTTACAGGATATAAAACAATGAAAAGGGTCTTCAATTTCAAAGAGACTATGACTACTCTTGTAAATGACACTTGGAATGGTATTAAAGATGCCATACAAGCCATAGAAAGAGGAGAAAATCCTAATTCGGTTTGGAATAGGGTTATAATAAGAACAGAACAAAAAGACATCAACACAATTAATAAAGGGTTCAAGCAATCCTTCTAAGTTGAGATAAAGCATATGAAAAAAGCATCGTTGTATATTTTAACTTTCAGTCTATTCTTGTTGACAAATGGTTATTCCCAAAACCGAAAAAAAGGGTTCCTTCCCGAAGGCTGCACCTATACCGTCATTTCACAACCATCAAGGGATACGAAAACCACGCAATTGGTTTACGGCAACATTTTCAGGTTCCCTTTTTTGTTTGATGACGGGACAATGGTTTTGCTGTCCAACGACGAAATCAAAGAACCCCTCGTTTTTTCTTTGCCTAATAAGATAAAAGATTGTGAGAACGCTTTTATCCTTGACTCATTGTTGATTTGCAAATACGGAACCTCCATCAAGAGTTTCGATGGTGAGACAATTGACGAAGTATTGATTATGGACGATGAGCAATACAATATTTATCCTGCAAATGATGGTTTTTTCTATCTTGTTGAGAATGAAGCAACTTCGAGTTCCGTGCATTTGATTAATTCAGCTACTGGAGAAATCATAAAACTGTTCGATGCTCCCTTTATAATTGACAATATCGCTGGAACTGGACCTAAAAGTTATGTCACATCAAATGAAATGATTTATTTTGTGTCAAAAGAGGAGTGCTCTTTGGTTGAGGTCGCAGATTCAAAAGTGCAATCCATTGACTTTTACTCAGACGGAGCGTTTTATTCTACGGAAAAAGCCTGTTACTATTTGGGGCTTCCTGGCAAATCGTATCCTTTCTTGTCAGGCAATATTAAGCAGGTTATGCTGGTCGATAATCGGCTCTATCTATTGTTTAGAGACGGATTACTATCGGTGATTGATCATGCCGACCAGTATCAGACCTTTTTAGACGGAGTGATGAACAAAGTAAAAACGAATAAATGATGCTTCCTATTGACAAACGAAATGGTTTAGCGTCAATACTAATATTCATTGGTATTCATGTGTTAGGTCAATCGTTTGACCGATGTACTCCTATCAATCTCACTGACACGATAACAATCAATCAATGTTATGCGAATGCCCAACGCTTCTACGATGGTCACGACTATTTGAAAGCAGCCTCCTATTTTCATGAAGCCGAAAAGATTATTCCAAATTGTACAGAAATCGTTGAGAATTTAGCCGCATGTTATTGGGAACATTATCAGGATTGTCCGATATATGATTTAAAGCATATGTATCGAGCAAAAAAATACTTGGAATTGTGTTTGCAAGATAGATTCATTCCCAAAAGTGAGAAAACCCAATACCAAAAATGCCTAAATGAGATAAATGAAGTATTGGACACAAAACTTGTCAATAAATATTATGCCAACGGTAAATATTATGGAGAATCGCTTGAGGGCAAAAGAGATGGTTTTGGGATATTTTTCTATAACAATGGGCAAAGATATGAAGGAAATTGGATTGAAGATAAAAAAGAGGACTTGGAAGGAGTATTATACGATTCAAAAAATAAAATCCTCTATAAAGGCGTATTTTACAACGACGAAAAATACGATTATTGGAAGCCTGATCTGGTGGACGAAATAGATTATTGGAAATCTATTGAAAACTCCGATGACACAACCGTTTTTCAACAATACTTGGACAAATATGGGGAAACTGGGTTATATAACACAGAAGCACACGAAAGAATTGCCTCAACAAAAATGTCGAATAAACATACTTATGACTCTATATTAGATTCAATTGACATTGTAATTAACCAATTCAGCATAGAAGCAAAGAAGGCCACAGAGCAAGGGAAACTTGAACGAAATATTATCGATGTTAACTATTCATTGTCAGGGTATTATTCACTTCGTACTGGTTCTATTCTATATTCCAGATTTGGCTATTATAATGGTTTTGGAATCAAAGGGGTTAGATTAAAGGACGGGGTGAACGGTATCAGTAGCATGAGATATACATTAGGGGCATTATATGCCCCCACAAACTGGTTGTATGTTTATGCAGGTGGTGGCGTTTCAATAGACAGCCTGAGAGATAATAATTCCTTCAATCCGACATTGGAATCAGGGTTGTTGTTTAGATTGGGTGCTATATCATTGTCAACGGGATTTCAAGTCAACAATATCATTCATAATCCGTCTTTTGACTTGAATTTTGGATTAGGATTTAACATGCATAAAACCAGAATCTCATATGCCCCTTTTACATATTATGTTTATTCTCCAATGGCTCCATATGGAATAATGTGTGCATGGTATAGGAACAGTATATCTGGCTATTTTAAAATACAAATTCCGATGTATGGAGAAAAAATACAAGACTTAATAGCACCTGATTATAAAGACAATCCTGTTAGGAGTAGCTTTACAGCGGGACTGACCACTTCGCTTAACAATTGGCTCGGGTTTTATGCAGGTTTGGGGTTAGGAATTTATAAGGATAGAATTGACGACCCAATCAAAAACAAAGGTTTGGATGCTGAAATTGGTGCATCCTTAAGGATTACTGATGTTGTATCAGTGTCTGCTGGTTTGCATGGTGTAAATATGGCCGATAACAATCGTTACCTTACCTATGATGTCGGCATTGGAATATGTACTTGGAAAGCATTTTTGAAAAGGGCAAATCATACCATTTGGGAGTATTCGTATTCCGAAACTGCTAATGTAGGGTTAATGAATGGCTTTATTTATGAATGGTATGGATATTATAACAGAATTCAATTGACAAATCCTTTTCAAGAAAACAAGCAGCATAATGATTCCGACAAATGGAACGGCAGCAGGTACAGTATGACAGTTGGGCCGATGATAGCATTAACAGATTGGCTGTTTATTCATGGTGGTTTAGGCATGGGACTGTACAAAAAAGACAATTATGAAAAGTCCACAGATGTTGGATTTGAGACAGAATTAGGAGTTAGTCTGCGGGCTTGGCTTTTTGATGTGTCGTTTGGGCCTCATTGGTGTAGAGTCGGTAAAGACGACGCTTTTTTGGACTATAATTTAGGTATAGGCATTAATGTTCCAATTTGGTTAGGTAATAGCTTCTTTGGCAATTATGGAGCTCCCTTTGGAAGATTTAGGTATTCAGGACATACACGATTCGGAATGGATTTTGGTGTTGTTGGCGATGTTGGAGGTTTTTATATTGGAATTTTAGAAGCACTTCCTGAGCCAAGACTAAACATTTCTGTAGGTGGAATTCTTACACCATCTGCATTAATGCATTTTAGTTTGGGAGCTGGTTTTGGTATTTATTCTGACGGAGCCAATCCCGCATTAGGTTTTGACTTGGAATCAATGTTCACTTTTGTGCTTTGGAAATTCCCAGTCTCAATTGGCGTAAAACTATGCAGAGTCGGATCTCCACATATGTTTATTGAACCCATTTATGGCCTTGGCGGATTCCAGCTTGAATAATTGTTTTGAAGTGAATTAAATTGAAAACAAAATGAAAAACATTAAAAATCAAATCATTAAACATGCACTTGTTTTTGGCATTCTAATGGTCAGTGCACTTGTTGCTAATGCTCAATACAAAAGCACAAACAACCAAGTCATGCAAACAGTACCTGAAGGCGCTATTAGTGGAGTGTTTTCCATTAGTCCAAACAAGCAAGTGTATTTCTCACAAGGCAATTTGCAGTACCAAGCCTCGACTGGAAAATGGCGTTTTGCTGAACACCAGTATGATTATATTGGAGGAAAAAACAGAAGAGTCTCTCCGCGTTATAATGGTTGGATAGACCTGTTTTGTTGGGGGTCAAGCGGATGGAACAGTGGCGTCAAATACTATCAACCATGGCACAAGAGTATTACTGTTTCAGATGTTGAGTCAAAATGTGCTACCTATACCAGCGACCTTACAGGAAATTATGAATTTGCTGATTGGGGTATTTACAATGCAATTAGCAATGGCGGAGACCAAGCAGGTTTGTGGAGGACCTTAACATCGGATGAGTGGAGATATGTGTTCAACGAACGCCAAGCTTCCACCTTGAACGGCAATGCTGATGCTCGCTATGTATATGCTAAAGTAGCAAAAGTAAAAGGAATAATTTTGTTTCCCGACAATTACACACATCCAACAGAGGTAAAACTTCCTTTATTAATCAACGACTTAAAAGACAATGAAGAGCCTCCCCAATATTTTAGTTACATTCACGAATCAGATGGCAAAGGATGGGAAAAAAACATCTACAGCATTTCTGATTGGGAAATGATGGAAAAGGCTGGTTGTGTATTTCTTCCTG
Organism: uncultured Bacteroidia bacterium; assembly: GCA_902771635.1. Taxonomy (GTDB): domain Bacteria; phylum Bacteroidota; class Bacteroidia; order Bacteroidales; family F082; genus Limimorpha. The sequence continues at coordinate 8,406 of CACXXW010000080.1, forward strand.
CTGCGGGTTATAGATCTGGGACTTCGGTCTATAGCTATAAGAACAACCGTTGGGATTCTGAGGGCAGTTACTGGTCGGCATCATACTGTTGCAAACCTAATGATTGTCATTGTGCAAACTGTCTGAATTTCAAATCAAACAGGTTTTGGCCAGATTGTTTTAAGAGCTTTTTTTTAGGTCTAAGTGTGCGTCTTGTTTGCCCTGTTCAATAGTATTCTTTTTTCTATTCAAAGTAACACGATTATTCAATATCTCTAATTCGTTCTCTTATAGACCAACTTTTTATCACGATTAGCGGATTCGACAGCAAATGGAAGCAATGTACCTTCCTCTACCAAATCCACATCACGGCCAAGGCGTTCCTCCAACTCTCTCCAAGTTTTCCAATGGGCGATTATTTTTCTGTCTTTACACCGCCACCAACTCCCGCCCCACTTCATGAATCGTATCTAATTCACCCTAAATGGATTCCAACAGCCGTTCCATACGATGCATTATCGTCTCTGTTGCTGCAGCTTAGCCTGCTGTTTCTGGGCCTCTTCGAGACGCTTCATGAAGTTGGATTTCTTCTGAGGTTTCTTCTTGTTCTTCTCAATGGTTTCACGCACCTTGTCCTCGTTGATCATTTTGCGGAAGATGAACATCTGGATGAAGGTGATGATGTTGACCAGCATGTAGTAGTAGCTCAAGCCCGCCGAATAGTTGTTGAAGATGGCGAAGAACATGATAGGCATCAAGTACATCATCCACTTCATAGGTTTCATCTGCGGGTTGCTCGAATAGTCCATCTGTTTGTTGTTCACATAGGTATAAATGAGTGTCGTGATGGTCATCAGGATGGTGAACAAACTGAGGTGGTCCATACCGAGGAAACGCGGGAACTCCACGATGCTGTCGTATGTCGAGAGGTCATCAGCCCAAAGGAAAGGCTGTTGACGCAACTCGATACTGGCCGGGAAGAAACGGAAGATGGCGATAAGGATGGGGAACTGCAGCAAGGCAGGCAAGCAACCCGATGCAGGGCTCACACCAGCTTGGCGTTGCAGGTTCAACACGGCCTGTTGCTTCTTCATGGCATCTTCCTCTTTGGGATACTTCTCGTTGATGGCCTCCATTTCTGGCTTCAGCACACGGGTGATGGCCGACGACTTGTAGGACTTGAACGCCAAGGGGAACAGCAAGGTCTTGATGAGAATGGTCAAAATCAAGATAACGATACCGTAGTTCCAGCCGTAGCTGCTCAGCCAGTTGAACACCGCAATGACACCGTAGTTGATCCAGCGGATGAGGAAGAAGTTACCCAAGTTGATTTGGTCCTGCAAGCCGATGCCATAACTGCGCAAGGTCTTGAAATGGTTGGGACCAAAATAGAGCTGCATCGGGATGGTGTTGGTCTCAGCAGTGACATTGTAAGGCACTGAGATGTTGGTCGACATTGACTTGAGGTAGCGTGGATTCTCAGACTTGCGCGTTCTCACAGTCATCTTGGCGTTGAGGAACTCGTCCTTGGTCACGATGGCATTGCAGAAGAAACGCTGCTTGAAAGAGATCCACTTCAACTTGTTATTGATGGTTTCATCATCATCCTTCATCACATCGAGGTGCTCTACCTTCTTGTCGGAGAGCGAGCGGTAGTACACCGACTCGTCGGCGAAACGGTCGTTGCTCTTTTCCTGTTTCATCAGGTCGACATTCCAATCCAAACTCAGGTAATCGGCATTGTTCGCAATGACATCTTTCAAGCCCACGGTGCGGATGTAGAAGTCGAGCATGTAGTTGTTGTCGCGGATAGTGTAGACGTATTCGACATACTTCGCAGGGTCTTGCGTGAGCAGGCGCATGGCGAAGGTGACGCTGTCGCCCTCAGCCACAGTGATATTGCCGCCCGTGTAAGGCTTGCCGTTCAAATAAGGCTTGAAATAGAACTGCGAGGTGTTGATGACGCGGTTTTGGGCGAAAAACGAAAGGTCGAACTTCGATGTGGCCGTGTCGAACGAAATCAGCGGCAAAGAATCGTAGGTTTTGTATTCCTTCAATTCCACCTGTTTCAAAAAACCGCCCTTGCTGCTGAAAGTCAGCTTTTGCAACTTATTCTCGATGGTCCAGAACCGTTCCTCTCCTTGTGCCGATGCGGCAAAGGCACCATATTTTTCCGTCAATTCATTGGCTTGTTTCTGAGCGAGCGTTGCCGAGTCCATTTCGGTCATCGCTATGGAATCCTCAATTTGAGCCAAGGCAGCGGCTTGTTGCTGTTCTGCCTGTCGTAACGAATCCAAGGCCATCTGTTCCAGACGAGCGTGACGGATGGAGTCCTGAACCCGCTTTTGTTTCTCCAGTTCCTCCTTCGACGGCGACATGAAATACATCCACCCGAAG
>CACXXW010000081.1 GCA_902771635.1 uncultured Bacteroidia bacterium
GCGTGCTACGTCTTCCGAATTGCCGTTATGGTTTTCAGGATAGACGTTGCACGCAACGTCTCTACAGGTGTCGAAATAGGGTATCAGGCATGCCAAGGCGCTGTCGGGCTGGCGCCACATCAGGCTGTCGATGGCGGACAATTCGGGGGACGGCCCTTCGACCATTCGATGTGCCTCAGGGACCACAGGCTCAGGGACCTGCTCTATTCGTGACGTGGCGCGCCGCGTCTCTACAGGGTCGTTATCAGGTCGGGTGCAAGCCGCCATGACCAGCAAAACCAAAATCCCTATCCAGCAGCAACGTTTCATGCCTGCAAAGATAGGAAAATAAATCGATTATTTCAGCTTCTGTTCCAAATCCTTGGATCCGCCACCGGCTTGTTGGGCTTTCTTCCAATATTCCTTGGCTTCGCTTTCCTTGCCGAGCTTGAGCAGGATGTCACCATAGTGTTCCAAATTGGCACCCGAAGGGTTCTTGTCAAGACCAAGGCATTTCTTCATCTCTTTCTCGGCTTCCTTGTAACGCCCGAGCTTGTAGAGCACCCAGGCGTATGTGTCTAAATAATAGACATTGTCGGGCACCAACTCGTTGGCATGGATGGCCATCTGCAAGGCTTCTTCCAGTCGCTCACCTTTCAGCGAAAGATAATAAGCGTAATTGTTGAGTACCAAGGCATTGTCGGGGTCATTGCGCAGGGTGCGGTCATAGGCATCGAAGGCTTTCTCTTCATCGCCTTGCTGGTGGTAGATGTCGCCCAAGAAAGCGTCGAATTCGGCCATTTGCAACTTGTCGGAGGTGTATCTCCTACCCTTCTCCAGGTAGTTGATGGCGTCTTCGTTGTTTTTCAACACGGCATTGGCTACGCCCGCATACCAATAGAATACGGGTTGCATGGGATAATACTTCAAGGCGGCCACGGCATGGTCGCGCACAGCCTCGTTCTCTTCGAGCCGCGACTCGCTGACGATGAGGTTTTGCCAAGCGCGGAAGTCGGTGCTGTCGATGGCCAATGCCTGCTGGTGCAATGCTTTTGCCTGCACGGCGTTTTCGTTGACCATGTAGTAGGAGCCGAGGATAAGGTAGCCCAGTTTGTTGTCGGGGTGGGTCTCGATGAAAGCCTCGCCACATTGCTTGACTTGCTCGTTGATTTGCTTCGACTGGTTGTTTTTCTGCATCCAATAGTCGTAGGTGTTGGCTTTGGTGGTGATGTCGAGGTTTTTGTTGCGGATGGCACCCAAAAGCTCGTTGAAGGCCTTGTCGTTGTCGCCGTTCTTTTCGTAAAACTCAAGCAACGAGATGTTGATATACGGATTTTCGGGGTTAATCTCCTTGATTTTCTCGTAGGTTTTCAAGGCGTCCTTTTCCTTGCCGTTTTCAGCGTACTCTTGGGCTAACAGACCATAATAGCGCACATTTTCCGGGTTTTGCTCTATCAGTCTCTCAAGTTCCGAAATCACTTTTTTGTTGTTGCCTTGCCTTTTGTAGATACTGAGACGCTGCTCTGTGAGGAACTCGTTTTCCCCAAGGATTTGTTCCAGCAAGTCCATCTTTTCTATGGCTTTGCTGTAGTTTTCCGTCACCAGATAGGCATCAATCAGCTCGCTGAGCATGTCGGGGTCTTCGGGGTATTTCTTGGTCAGGCTTTCATATAGCTTGATGAAGTCGTTGTATTGGTCAAGGTTGCGGTAAAACAGCCCGAGACGCATCTGATACCATTTGTTCTCAGGTTCGAGTTGGGTGGCTTGTTGGATCATCTTGAAGGCTTCTTCGATGCGTCCAGCGTTGTAGTATTGTTCGCTCAGCTCAAACATCGAGGCGGCATCATCGGGCATATAACGCAGGGCTTGTTCGAAGTTGCGGATGGCACCTTCGTTGTCCTCACGGTATTTGCTCTGCAGGCCGTTGGAAAAATAGATGGCATTTTTTTTCTTGTCGGGTTGGCCGTTGAATTCCGATTCCATCTGCTGGGCGAAGGTCGTAGAGGATAAGAAAGACAAAAACAACAAGATGGTGAGAAAAACAGGCCTTTTACCGTCATGGCGGAGTGGCATCCGCCATCCTTTATGTGCGAAGATGTATCCTTTTCGTTGGGGAGATTGCGGGTCAATCGCGGTTCTAAGGCCGCGATGAAGACCGCAATGACGGTTGCGGGTTTGGTTTTGTCGAATAGGTGTATTATTCATTGTGTTTCAGTTTTTTCCAGTATGTCCAAATCCCCCAGCTCCCCGTTCAGTCTCCGATAGCGTCTCCACTTGAACCAATTCGCCCTGTTCGCATTTGGCGAATACCATCTGTGCAATACGGTCGCCGCTGTTGATGACAAAGGGCTTGTCGGACAGATTAATAAGGATGACACAGACTTGTCCACGATAGTCGGCATCAACGGTGCCAGGCGAGTTGAGCACTGTGATGCCGCTCTTGATGGCCAAACCACTGCGAGGACGCACTTGGCCTTCGTAGCCTTCAGGGATTTCCATATAGAGACCTGTAGGCACAAGGCTGCGCTGCATGGGTTCGAGGGTGACGGGGCCTTCGGGCAAATAGGCGCGAAGGTCCATACCGGCCGAGGCTTTCGTCTCGTAGGCGGGCAAAGGGTTATTTGAGGTGTTTACGATGTTGATTTTCATTGGTGTTTCTTTTATTTGTAGGGCTCGAGGAGGAACGACGAAGCAAATCGAAGATTCAACGGAGTTAATCTAGGGAATGGTTTGTTTTCTGGATTGCTTCTTCCGTTTTCACGGAATGAGGCCTCGCAATGACGCGAAGCGTGTCCTTAGACTCGTATCTAATATAACGCAAAAATAGGCTTTATATTTGGATTGAGGTGCAGATTTCTGAGCAGAAAAATAAAAAAGACGTTTTGCCGTTCATAATTTGTCGTATTTTAGCGACCCAAAACGTAAAGAGTGAAGCGCCTGCTTTTCATATTATTGTTGCTTTCGAGTTGTGTTTTCGCCATTGCACAAAGCGAGGATGGAGATGAGCACAAACGTGTTGAGTTTTATGGCTATGTGGTTACGGCTGATAGTCTCCATCCTATACGAAATACACACGTTATCAGTAAGATGGCGCATTGTGGTACCATCAGCAATCAATATGGTATGTTTCGCATTCAGGCGAGACAAGTCGACACACTTTGGGTGAGTTGTGTCGGCTACGCACGTCGCCTAATTACCATCAACCCTACGCTCACTAGTGCCGACACCCTCGTTGTCCGTCTCTGGCCTGAGACCATCACCCTGCGTGAGGTGACGGTGCTTCCCTTCACGAACTATGAGACTTTCAAAGAAATGCTCATTACTATGCCTAGCATCAAGACTCTTGATGAGATCGAGCGACTCAATAGTGACCTTGATGACCTTTGGCTGAGTCGTGTGCCGGCAGGCAACGGCAAGCCTACCATCACTGCCAACCCCATACAGTATCTTTACGACAAATACAATGCCTCGGCGCGCCGACAAGCAAGACTACAACGCAACCGCCGTATGTATAACGAAGTATTGCGTGAGCAAGGCCGTACCGATGAGCTCCTCCCCGACTCTCTCGATTTCGCTGTTGACTATAAGTTTTCTGATGACGAGTCGCTCAATCCCAAGGCCATGGTGCCCCGAAAGAAATATATACGCATAGGACAATAAGACCAACCATGACCTTCCGCGATTGGCTTCATAGCATCCTCAATTTGTTCTATCCACGCGTTTGTGCGGCTTGTGGCGAGTCTTTGCTCAAGGATGAGGAAACCGTTTGCTTAAAATGCCGTTACTTGCTACCCAAAACTGGCTATGAACTTAACCCAGACAATCCTTTGGCGCAAACCTTTTATGGGAGGGTAAAGTTTCATGCTGTCACGGCATGTTTCTTTTTCGCCAAGTCGGGTAAGGTGCAACACCTCATCCACGAATTGAAATACAAAGGCAACAAAGAAGCAGGTGTTTTTCTTGGTCAACAATTGGGTGATACCATCAAAGACGCACCGTTGTTTCAAGGCATCGACTATCTGATTCCAGTGCCGTTGCATCCCAAACGCGAGAAACAACGCGGTTACAACCAAAGCCTGATGATAGCAAAGGGTATTAATGAAGTAACGGGTATCCCGATAGGCGACAAATACCTTATCCGTGCTGTCAACACGGCAACGCAAACCAAAAAATCGGCCGAAGAACGATATAAAAACGTGAAAGATATTTTCGAGGTTCGTTTTCCCGAGGAACTTGAAGGGAAGCATGTTCTTCTCATCGATGATGTGCTGACTACGGGCGCCACGTTGGAATCGTGTGCACATCAGTTGGAAGACATTTCTGGTATTATCATTAGTGCCGCAACGGCGGCTTGTGCAGGGAATTAATAGCTGTAGGGCTGTCACATCATGGCAGCCGCTGTTTTGTTTTTCACAGCGGCTGCCGTGGTACGACAGCCCTACAATTCCTATATGAATGATTATTCTTTATAGGTTTTCACTTCAGCCTCGCCATTGAGGACCATCAGTCCGTTCAATGCCAAGGCTTTCATCTCGTCCTCGCCTGGATAGACATACACGGGGGCTATCTTCTCCACATGGCTCTTCACCAAAGCGCAGAAGCCCTTGTCGTAGGCCATGCCACCCGTGAGGAAGATGGCATCCACATCCATGCTGAAAGCGGAGGCTGCGAGACCGCCCACTTCCTTGGCCACTTGATATGCCATGGCTTTGTAGACTTTCTCCCATTCCTTGTTGCCGGCCTTCACGGCGTTCTCCACTTCAAGGGCATCGTTGGTGCCGAGGTAAGCGACAAAGCCGCCTTTGCCTTTCAGCATCTGGCCGATTTCCTTCTTGGTGTATTTGCCGCTGTAGCAAGCATCGACAAGGAAGCCAGCAGGCAGTGAACCAGCGCGTTCAGGGGTGAAGGGACCATCACCGTTCAAGGCGTTGTTGGTGTCGACCACGCGGCCTTTCTTGTGGGCGCTGACCGAGATGCCACCACCGAGGTGGATGGCGATGATGTTCATATCCTCATACTTGCGACCGAGGTCTTTCGCCAACTGACGGGCGATGATCTTTTGGTTCAGGGCATGGAAGATGGAGATACGCGGGAAGAGCGGGTGACCCGAGTAGCGTGCCACTTCGTCCATCTCGTCGACCACGACGGGGTCGGCGATGTAGGCTTTCACTCCAAGCTCCTTGGCGATGTCGTTGGCAATCAAGCCGCCGAGGTTGGAGGCATGTTCGCCGCTATAACCTTCGGTAAGGTCTTTGATCATGAGATCGTTCACCTCATAAACACCTGAGACGAGCGGACGGAGCAAGCCACCACGACCCACGACACAAGCCATTTCGCTCAAGTCGATGCCAGCCTCTTTCAGTTCACGCTTGATGGCTTCGGTGCGGAAAGGCTTTTGGTCGGCGATGTGCTCATATTTCGAGACTTCTTCGGTGGAGTGCTTCAAGTTTTTCTTGAAGACTTGTTCCTCACCTTCAAAGACGGCGATTTTCGTCGAGGTGGAACCAGGATTGATGGTTAATATTTTGTATGCCATATTGTTATGTTTTTATGTTTTTTTTGGTAGAGACGCGATTAAATCGAAGATTCGACGTAGTCAATCGCGTCTCTACAAACCGATTTATTATGCCATCATTGCTGCAAGGGCGATGGAATACAATTTCGTCTTCGACGTGTCGCCGCGTGAACTGAGCACGCAAGGCACCTTGGCACCCATGAGCATAGCGCCCACTTCGCTCTTGTCGAACTTGGTGCAGCACTTGTAGAACACGTTGGAGGCTTCGAGGTTGGGGAACACAAGGCAGTCGGCGTCGCCAGCCACGGGGCTCTTCATGCCCTTGATGGCAGCCGTCTCGGCGTCGGTAGCCAGGTCGAGGCTGATGGGGCCTTCAACGACGCAACCCTTGATTTGGCCACGCTCGTTCATCTTGGAGATGATGGCGGCATCGACACAAGCGGGGATGCCAGCGCTCATCTGCTCGGTGGCGGTCACCATGGCGACCTTCGGGCAGCTGACGCCCAGCTTGGTGGCTACGTTGGTCACATATTTGAGCAATTGCTGTTTCTGTTTGATGTCGGGCAGCGGGATGATGGCGCAGTCGGAAGCCACCAACAGTTTGTGGTAGTTGGGATTCTCGATGACGGCGACGTGGGCCAAGGTCACGTTGGGAGGACAGAGGCCGCGTTCCTTGTTGAGGATGGCGCGCATGTACTTGTCGGTGGGGAGCAGGCCTTTCATCAGGATGTCGGCTTCGCCAGCATTGATGAGGTCGCAAGCCATGGCAGCGGCTTTCACGTCAACAGGCTCGTTGATGATGCGGAAGTTGGCCATGTCGATGCCTTCGGCCTTGCACACTTCGGCAATCACTTTCTCGTCACCAAGCAATGTGGCTTCGATGAGACCTTCCTTGACGGCAGCGTTCACTGCACAGATGGTGTGGTCGTCATTGGCGTAAGCGGCCACAAGGCGTTTCTTGGGTTTGCTGCGCAAAACCTCGAACATTTGCTCTAATTTTCTGATTTCCATAATGTTGTATTTAATAATTCAAGATTTAAAATTCAAAATTAAGCTAGATTTTGCAAAAGTACAAAATAAAACTATTCAAAACAAAGGAAACTGAAACAATAAATAAAAACGCCTTTTGACAAGGTGCTCGGCAACCGTTGCCAAAAGGCGAAATATAAGTTCTAAGGTTAAATCAATAGTAGATGATATTCAAATCCAGTCGTTTTTGTTGCAACGATTCAACGGCGCGCTTTTTCACCTTGGTGTTGTAAACTTTCAGCTGTTTCAGCGTTGGAATGTTTTCTATGGGTGAGATGCTGCGCACATTGGTGTTGTTGACAAAAAGGTTTTCCAACTTCATCAGTCCCGAAAGCGGTTTGAGCGATTTTACGGGTGTGCCACTTGCATTGAGGGTGACCAGATTGTCCATTTTCGACAGGGGTCCGAGGTCTTTGATTTGGGTGTTCTCGATGTTGAGCAATTCCAACAAAGTGCTGCTTTCGATGGGGTCCAAACTGGAAATGGGGTTATTTTGTGCGTTGAGTTCCAACAAAAATTCCTTGTCGGCTAAAGGTTTCAAGTCACCAACGCCCTGATTGTTGATGGTAAGACGCTCAAGCCACATCAAATTAGTAAGTGGCTCGATGGAACTGATGGGATACTCGGGCGTGATTTCAAGTTCTTTCAGATCCATGATTTGTTGCAACTCGAGGGTATTGGGCGTTTCGGACTGGGTGGCGATGGCATTGAGGAAGATTTCCTGCCAAATGGGTTCAAGGCTATTCCACCATGTTTTCAGTGCCTCGGTTTGATACACTATGGTCACCTGTCTTTGTTTTTCCTTCAGTGCCACGACTTGGCTTTTGCCGATGATGGTACTGTCGGCCATAATCACCTCGATATTGTCATCGTTGACCAATGCAGAGAGGTCATTAACGGGCGTGTTCATGATATTGAGGTACTTCAAGTTACCCATTTCCTGCAAAGGTCCAAGGTTGTTGATGTAGGTATGCGAAATGTTGAGCGACTCCAAGTTGGCCAAGCCTTGAATGGGTTGCAGGTAGCCGATCTCTGTGTTTGAAATATTGAGTGAACGTAAGTTGGTCAAGCGGCTGACAGGCATCAGGTTTTGCATGTAAGTGTTGCCTGAAAGGTCGAGTTCCTGCATGTTGATGATTTGATGCAACTGCTCGGTTGTCGGCTCCGAATCAACTTTGATCTGCTTGGAAAACACGGCTTTCCAATAGATAGGCAAATCACGCCACCAGGTTTTCAAAGCCTCGGTATCGTAAATGACCAAGGCAAAGCGGTTGTTTTTAGTGAAGGCGCTGGCCTCAGCATCGTGGATGCCAGAGTGGTCGCAATAGATTTTGTTCAAGTGACGGTTGCCATTCAAGGGAGTCAAATCGCTGATGGAAGTGTTGCTGCAATAGAGTTCACGCAGGTTCTCCATCTCGCTCAAAGCCTGCAAGTTGCTCACTGCTGAGCCCGAAATATTGAGGCTTTGCAGTTCTTTCAGATTGCGGAGCGGTCCAAGATCACGGACTGAGGTATTGCTGATGTCGACGTTTTTGAGCTGCTCGAGTTCTTGAAGGATGCCAATGTTGGCAATGCGAGTGCCACCCAAGTTAACTGAAGTAAGGTTGGGACAACTCTTCAAATTGGAAATGCGGCTTACTTGGGTGTTGTTGATATTGAGTTTCTGTAGGTTTCTGAGGGTTGACAGCACGCCGAGGTCATTGATGGTGGTGTTGGCCACTTCTAGTTCCTCAAGTGTGATGTTGTATTTCAATGCAGAGAGGTCATCGATTAAAGTGGAATTGGCACGCAACACTTTCAGCTTGTTGAGGTTACGTACAGGAGCAAGGTCTTCGACCGAGGTTCCAGAAACATCCAACCAAGTGAGTTCCGACATTTCGCTGAGTGGCTCCAAGGAAATGATTTCACGGATGCCAGAGAGGTCGACACGCTGTTTTTGGGTGACAAGCTTCAGTTTGGCATCGAATTCAGTGAATTTTGTGAGGGCACTAGTGTTAAGTTCAGCTAAGGATGTGCTGTCTTCGAGGATGATGTCGCTACCCAGACGGGTCTTCCAGTTTTGCGACAAACCGTTCCACCAGTTGCGAAGCGCCTCTTTCTCATTGATTTTGGTGGTGTAGATGCTGGCGATTTTGATGCTGTTGTTCTGACGGTCGAGGTTGATTTCAACGAAACGGTTCTTGACGTTGTCGACCTTTTCATCATTGATGGTCGTGGCAGTTAGGTGCCGCGTCAGCGTGGCTTTAAAGTAGATGGTGCCATCATCTCTTGTATTGTTGGCAATGCTTTGTAAGTCAAGCTTGAAATTGGCCCACTGGAAGAAAAAGTCAATGTCCTTTAAATAAGCCTGTACGTCTTTATTAATAGGTGTGTTGCGGTTCACGTCAAGGTCGTCTTCGATTTGCACCTTGTCATCAATAAAAATCTTGCTCCAACTTTCCGTAAACACGATTTCTTTTTCCAAAGCCGAGGTGGTACTGTCGCCGAGGAAGTTCATCGTTTCCTCTAAATACGAAATCATGTTGTTGATTTCGCTCTCATACTTTGCGACTTCATCTTTGGAGAGCTTACTTTGGGCTTGGGCACCAATGGCAAGTCCCGAAAACAATATGAAAAGAATGGCTATCTTTTTCATGGTTGGTAAAATTTGATAAGGTTGGTTTTTTCCTTTTCCGGCATGTAGATGACGTTCGACATCAGCCAACCGGAATTGAGTCCCGAGCGGTCGAACCACGACACTTCAAAATACCAGTCTTTAATCTGAAACACATGGAACTTGACCGAATCGACATGTTGGAACACAAGTCGGCCTTGTTTGATTTCGTAGAAGAACAAGGTCAAATAGTCGGGTTGGAATTCTTTTGAGGCGTAATATTCAATGACTTCAGGGTTTTGGAACGCCTTGTAAATGTTCATGAAATCTAGTTCATGGCTCATGGGATGCAGGAAATGCTTCTCGCGTTCGGCGATTTCCCCATTGGGGAATAGTTTGTTGAAGTCCGAGAAATACACATTGGTGAGCACCCACTTCGACCCCAGACCTTCTTTCTCGATGGCAAGGATAAGGCTGATATTGACGGGTTTGCCGTTGTAGCGGAAGGTACATGACACTTCGGAATACCATCTGCCGCCGAGGAAAGTCATGTAAGTGGAATCATCCTTGGTGACGTCCTCAATGAAATAGCGTTGCAGGTCGGTCTGCTTGCCATACTTCTGTTGGTCGAAGAGGATGGGCAGCGACTTGCGGCGCATCTCGTTGTTGCGGTATTTGGGGTCTTTCGGGTTGAGCTTTTCGCCATATTGGTCTTCCTCGTAGTTGAAGCGGCGCATGAACTGCCCCATCTGCTTGGTCATGGCATAGAGCTCGGTCTCATCCATCTTAAAATCGCCAATCGTCTGACCCGCAACGGGCCAGACGAAGGCGAATGTAAGTGCCAGAAGGATGATATTTCTAGCTATTTTCATCTATTGGTGGTTTCCTTGACGCGCATGTCGCCGAGCAACACATCCCAGAAGCCGATGGTGCGACCACCGATTTGGGTCTCTTTGCGCTTCACATATACGGTGATGTCTTTCTTGGTGGTGTCCTTGTAGGTCAGGTTGCCTTCCTTGTCGTAGCCCCTGAAGGTCTGGAAGATGGTGATGACGCCCACGTAAGTGCCGTCGGGTTGGCGTTGCAGGTCGCTGACATACTCGATGTTGTACCATTCAATCTCGACGCGGTCGTAGTTGAGGCGCATGAGGTGCTCAAAGTACTTGCGGACACGGTAATAAGTGATTTGGTTGGAACCTAATGATGAGACACCGATTTCGGCATCGCTCATAAAGAGTTCCTCAGCGCGATCGATGACGCGGTTGGCCTCGCTGAAAGGCGTTTCCTTCGATCCTACGATTTTGATGTATTTGCTCAGGTCTCTCACCTTCTCCAAGGCGAGGCTGTCGATGGCCTGCTTGCGTTCATAACTCAGTTCATCCTGTGCCATGGCGCTTCCCACAACGCATAAGGCAATCACTAAAGTGGCAATGATCTTTTTCATTTCTTTATCAATTCAAGTTCGTTAATCTTTCCGTTGGCGTTGTATTTGATTTCATGCACCTTGTTGGGCGAAATCTTCTGGTCTTTCAGGTAGTTGAGGTATTTCTCGATGGTGGTCGGACGGTCGTAGTCGTTGAAGCCGGCGCTTTGGTTGATGATGATGAGCACTGGCACATTGGGCGACTCAAACAGGCCAAGGGTCTCGTTGATGGTACGGTTGGCTTGCGAGACGCTACCTGAACGGGCGATGCTTGCGAAGTTTCGCTCAAGTGTGGCATTGGCGCTTTGCGCTTCCTGCTTGTTGCGCTCCTCTTCCTCTTTCTGTGCGCGTTCGCGGGCCAACTTCTTCTCCACTTGGAAGAGCAGGTCGTCGACTTCGGCATTTTGCAGGTTCCAGTCCTTGATGGTTTTCACGCGCGCTTCTTTCTCTTCGAGGGTCCAGAGGGTCTCGTCATCGAGGATGGCGTTCAGGTCCTTCACGGCTTGTTCAACTTTCGATTTGTACTCAGCCTCAGCGGCTTCGCGTGCAAGTCTCTTCTTGCTCTTGCAACTGGTGGTGCCTCCCAGCGTAATGAAAGCGGCCAAAAGGACCATCATGATGGTTGTGATTTTACTTTTCATTTTTATCGAATTTTTTCCTATAACTCCAATTAATGCTAATAAATTGCAAAAGTAGTGCTTTTTTTCGTTGCACGGGGTGTTTTTGGCAAAATTGGTG
>CACXXW010000082.1 GCA_902771635.1 uncultured Bacteroidia bacterium
ACCTTGTACATTATTCAGCAGCTCTTTATAAAGCGCAAACACATGCTTGTGGTGGTTGATGTGGTCGTTAGCAATAGTCATCTGACCACGACCTATGCCTGCGCAGACGTTCGACAAGCGATAATTGTAGCCGATGGCCTCATGTTGGTAGTAGGGATACGACTCACGCGCTTGGGTGGCCAGCCACATGATTTTCTGCCAAGCCTCCTGGTCAGGGCAGATGAGGGCCCCACCGCCTGAGGTGGTAATCATCTTGTTGCCGTTGAAGGATAGGATGCCGTATTCGCCAAAAGTGCCCAGCACTTGGCCTTTCCAACGGCTACCGAAGCCTTCGGCAGCATCTTCGATGACAGGAATGTCGTATTTCTCGCCGATGGCCATGATACGGTCGATGTCGTAAGGCATGCCATAAAGCGCTACGGGCACGATGGCCTTTGGCTTCTTGCCCGTCTTGGCAATGCGATCTTTGATGGCTTCTTCCATCAGCTCGGGGTCGATGTTCCAAGAACCTTTCTCGGAATCGATGAAGATAGGTTTTGCACCAAGGTAGGTGATGGGATGCGAGGAGGCACAAAAGGTGAAAGATTGGACGATGACCTCATCGCCAGGTTGCACGCCACAGGCAATCAGGGAGAGATGCACGGCGGCAGTGCCTGACGAAAGGGCTACGACGCGCTTGTCTTCCCCGACAAATTGTTCCAGATCTTTCTCAAAGCCATTGACATTCGGGCCCAGCGGAACCACCCAATTCGTGTCGAAAGCCTCTTGGATATACTTCTGTTCGAGCCCCGATTCGCTCATGTGGGCTAGACATAGGTATATACGTTTGCGCTCCATAAACAAGATTTAGTTTTAGTGTGCAAAAATAGAAAAAAAGATAATAGGTATGATAAAAAAACATAGATAACTTGAAAAAAGGTCGGGCCGCCAATACCCAAGAGGTGCAAAGCCTTTGACTTGGCAATAGACACTTCTTTTCGAACAGCGGCCGTCCGATAAGGACAGGCCGCTTAATATTGAAGATAGATTTATGTAAGATTTAACTACGTTGAAATCGAAGATTAGCTACGCTGAATCGAGGATTTCGGCGGAGCCAATGCAGAGCATTTGTTTCCAAAAACAACATCATTTACTTCCTCAAATCACCTCCCCAGCATAGCTCATCTTCTTCCCCAGCACCGTGCAAAAGATCATCTTTATGTCTATAAAGAAAGAATAATGCCGATAATAATAACAATTCAGCCGTACCTTGTCGGGATAGATGACCGTGTCGTTATACCCCACCGCTATGTCCTGTGGGTCGCGGGTGTCGTGACACCTTCATTTCTCCTCTTACTACTTGGCATAATAGCCACCTGTTTTGTCGGGGCCCCTATGTTCTACTAATCCACTCTTCACAAGGATGGCTAAATGACGGTCTATCGTGGAAAGGCTCTTGCTTGAAAAATCAGAAATTCCCTTGCGTTGAATGCCTGGATTGTCTTTGATTATCAAATAAGTGTCATTTACCTTGTCATTTACCTTGTCATTTACCTTGTCATTTACCTTGTCATTTACCTTGTCATTTACCTTGTCATTTACCTTGTCATCATTGTTCCTATTCACACCAATCTCCGAGGCTATCTTTTTATACTCCTTTGACATAGAAATCTTGCCAGACTTGGACTTCTGCAATATTCCCTCAGACAGAAGAGTATCTATCGTCGCCATCGGGACATCCAATCCATCATCAAAACATACATTGTAAATGGCTATCAGCTGAAACACATTCAGCTTATGATGTTGTGGACGTTTGGCTTGTTCTTGTCTGATATAGATCAAGAAAGGAACGTCCCGAATTTCCGTACGTAGCTTAAGGCTCACCTGATAATTGTCGGTTTCAGAAAAATCGGGCAGCGGTTTGGCTTCCATGATACAATTGGTGTACATCTTGTCAACACCCTGCCCTGATTTCTCAACTAAACCTGTTTTCTGCAGCACCTCTGCCAATCGTTTGCTCCGCGGAGTACTATTCACGGTAAGTACATTGCTCTTGTCAACACCTATAGGGAAACCACCAGCATTAGTAATGGTCAATTGATTTGGGCTTAGCTTGATGACCACGTCATTTTGTACTATCATCGACCTATGCGCGATGGCGTTCAATACAGCCTCTCTTACCGTTTCCTTGTTAAACAGTTTGATATCAAAAATATAGGCATTCTCACTAATATGAACCTGGGGGTTCAATGTAGGCTGGTTGATATATGCCCAAATACTATCAATAGCTAGGAACAGCGGCTGCTGTATTTCTATACGATCGTCATATTGGATGCTTGCTGGGTCGTTCCTGTACTCAATCACCACATTGTTCTGCGACATGTACTTCCTAATGGTGGACGACTTGCCCAAAAGCACCAACGCTGCGTAATTCAATTGCCCGTCCACCAGAAGATCCAAATCGCTCAAGGCCTGTTCGTCCGAAATCCCTTCAAACCCTGGATTCTCGTTTTTCTCGGCATATTTCTGCTTCATCACCCTGATGGCATCGGGATCGAGGTCTCCGATTGTCAAACCATTGCATATCTTTGCTGAAAAGTCGGGTTCTTGTTCCGACAAGATTTTGAAGATTTCTTCATCTGACATTTCGCGAAGGCTTTCTCCCGTTCGCATCAGAGGAACACCTTCAAACTTGAGCATCTTCCCAACGGGTCGCGAAGGAACGTTGAAGATGATAACCCGTTTCTTGTCTGCCGCAGAAGTCGAAGGTTCAAACACCTCTTCAGTCCGTACGCGAATCTTCATCCGCTCATATATCGCATCCTCTAAAGCACCAAGGTTCCCTGCTTCAAAACTAGTCCCCACGACATCGTGTGGTCGTTTATCCTTCATACCGAACACCAGCCTTCCTCCTTGTTCGTTTGCCAACGCGGCCACATATCCAAGGATACAATGCCTACGGTCTTTAGGGTCTCGACGATCACCCCCGTCGAAATTAAAGTTGCGCTTCGCCTCCTTGAATTCTACATGGTCTTCCGACTCTTTCAGCATCGAAAGTTCATACAAATATTTATTCTTTATCTCGCTCATCTTATCATCAATCTACATACTGCAAAAATAATCATTTTTGTTTACTCCCCTCATAACATCCTTCCCCTTTGTCATCATCTTTTTATCTATCCTTTAGGTGCAAAAAATGCTTTATTTTTCAATAATCACTCATGGCCTAAAACCTTTTAGATCGGGCCATGGTGTATCGGACTGGCGTATCAAAAACTATCACTTCCTCACCAACGTCTCGTTTATGATATCAAATTCAAACGACCGCATCTTTTTGACCGAACCATCTTGTTTTATCTTGGTCCAAACCAAAATATTTGGATGTTTTTTGTCATCGGTTACAACAATATGACTGATGAACGTAACAAAAGGTTCTCGGCTAACTTCCATTAACGCCTTTTCTACAAAAGATCGGTATCTGTAACCAACTCCCTCATTTTGTTTGTCATACTCAAGTAACTCATCCACATTATATTCCACTTTATTTGGACAATATTCTTCAGCGTTAGGATATCCATCCTTCAACTTATCAAGCCATAATATGTATGAATTATCCTTCAGTTTGATTTGATAATAAGTCAAGTTTCTTCCAGCAAATATTTTCATGACATAATCAATGTCATCAGGATTCATTCTATATCCAAACACAAATCCTTTGATTGCCCTATAATCAATCTTTAAGCTTCTTCCTCCCTGATCAAATACCAGCCTATGCTCGGCTTCATGTTTCCACACATTTGATTTATTTCCGACCAAGAATGACAACACTTCTTCAATATCTAATTCCTCTATTTTAGACAATTCAAAACGAGGTGGTTTGGATGAGTATCGCACATCCAGCTCATGCATTCCGCCCAACCTTCCTTGTTCAAACGACTTAACCAGCACATCGGTATCAAATATAATTGCATACCCAGTATGCCCGCTTGCATAGTATGCCCACATTAATTCATTTGCATTTTCTTTACTCAATGAATATATGCCGCATGTACGTATAATATCATACAAATGCCCAATTCCTTGATCAAAACTCTCACTCACTTTGGGAGGAACAAATGTTTTGAATAAATCAGGTTGTGTATTAAACATTCTAAAGTCGACCAATGCCTCCGAAGGGTCATTTAATTGCTCTATGGTAGGAATATAGATTTTGTCTTGGGATAGCTGCTTTATGTCTCTTTCAAACAAATCGTTGCCTTCGCTATCTTTTAGGCCTCTTCCTGAACGATATTTATAAGCAATCATTGGTATTTTGTATAAAACCGTGCTTTACCCGATACTATCCTATGACTCTTACAGGATCTCCATCGCGCAGTGTTCTTTAATAAATGTCGCCAATCGTTCATGTGGCTTAATAAACTCATCGAAAGCATTTTGTGCATAATTAGCCAACCAATACTCACTGCCTTCGGGCGGAGTCATGCCCATATCCAGATAGTCGATATGATCACTTGCCATCATATAGTGTCCATTCAGGTAGAATATAAATGCCATGTGAATTAAAACAATTTGATTCAATATAATGTCTGCATTTTTCAACTGCTGCATCCTGTCTTCAATATATACGCTTGGACAATTCAACAATATGCTTGAATAACGATTAGCATGCACGCTGTCATCCAATAATTCACGATTCTTTTTCAAGTAAGTATCCCAGCCAAAAAAAGGGAACAGTTCTTTTGTGGATAGAGAGTTCTTTAAAGCGTTCAGTATCTTATCTGTTTTGGGTATCCGATGCTTCCCCTTCAACCATTCGTCAACATCTTTCACTACAAAGTTCTCAATCCAATCAAATTTGTCCTTTCTTACCACATCAAAATAAATCTCTACCAACACGGTATCAAACAGTTTCCTTATCAGCACGAAGGCATCAGTGATATGTCCAGTTTTTAGCAGCATCTTGATGGAATCAAGGGTGGTGCATATTGACATGTACACGTACGAAGCATAGTTGGCCGCACCCAAAGTGCCATTTGGAATAAAATGGAAACAAGTGTCTGACAAACCATCATAGTAGGCCTTCATGCGGTCTATCTTTTCAAACACAGGATGGTTTTGATAGACCTCGCTGTTTATTTCGCTGTTTACATACATCTTTTCTCACAATACCGTCTTCACAAAACTAACCCCAGCTTGTTTCAACTTTCGCCAATTACCTGATAATAAGCCGTACGACAACGTTTCATAACAAAAAAGCCAATAACGGTCCATCTCCGTATCTTTCAGTCTCTTCGCCTCGGCTTTTAGTGGTTTAAGTTGAGTGGCTCCCGTTTTCCCATGGTTAGCTTTTAAGTAATACAACCAAGTCATTAAAAGCAACACACAATCCCCTCTGGCAATTACCCAATCAATATCAAGTTCCGCTAAATCAAACCCGTGTTTCAAACTAAAATATATAGCATATCCGATCGCCTCATAATTATGAACAATCTTTGCTTCTGTATAGATTGTATCTGCTAATACTTTTATTTCAGCCGCGGGCACATTATATGGCTGAAAGACATATTCTTCCATAAGTTGGAGAAGATAAGGACACATTACTGCCAGATGCATGATTCTTTGTGCACCACATTTCTTGGCATTCTTCGTTAGTTTGTATCCCGAGAGCGTTTTGATAGCATACTTTAATACAGCAAAATCACCAATCTCATTCGCAATTTCTATGGCCAAATCAAGATATGCATTGATGACCGGAAAAGTTATCTCCTCTTGAAAAGCAATTGCATTGTTCAGCTTATGAATCCAATTCTCAACAAGAGCAATGGGCAATTGTTTAATTTTGGTTTTTTTATGATTCAACGGAAGGTCAAATCCTCGCAACGCCTCCTCCAAATCGCGCAAAAAAATCTGAGCCTTCTCATAACTATCCACGTAGCACTCATAATCATCAATGTTTCTTGTGTATTTGTATCCAGCATCGTAGAGTTTCTTATCAACACATGTCAAGATTATCTCTGAGAGTAAATTGGAAGCATGGGGTCCGATTAAAAGTCCATGCGTTTCGCCATTTTTCATGCTTGAGCATGCCGCATCTATTTTATTGTACCAAAGCGTGTCATCTTTACAATTTTCCTTTGCCAAATCTTTACCAACAAAAGCCCAGGGTAACGCGTGTGTATAAATGCTAGGAAAACAAGTTGAAATATCGGCTTTAACCACATATTTGCTGGAACTATTACTTTGAAACAACAACTCCGTTTCTGGATTTCCATCTACTCGCCAGTTTTTATAATTCATCTCAAAAAGAGACTTCGAGGCGTGCATCTTTCTCAAATGAATACGACTAATCCTATACTCCTGACCATCTGTCTGATTATGAAAATGAGTCTTTAAGTTGTCCCAATTATCCCGTAGAATGGCACATAATCGCTCATATTTCATCGGCGTGGGGATACCAAACGAACGCGGAATGTTGACATTTCTCATAGCACTATAAGAAACGTAATCATGCCATTCTTTATCAAGATAGTGTGGAGAAGTTGCTTGACAATAAGTCAAAAAAGGAACAGAGGTGAAAACTGGAGGCAGTTTATCAGCAAACATACCAAAACCAAGGAGCCCCTGATACAACTCATCAGCAGAAATCTCGTCAACAAAATCGCCATAAGTTTTCTTCATACTTCAGATTCTTTTTCTTCAAACATCGGCGTTTTCAAAACAAACAATGCCCGCCGAGTATTATCATATGCTATACTTGCTACTACGAATAAACCTCATCAAAATCACCCACCCGGGCTCCTCCCACCCTCCACCGGGCTGGGTGCGCGGGCCACGGCCGACATGGCGGGGAAGCGTCCGCTTTGTGCGAGGGGTCCGATGATGTCGGCCTTGATTCTTCGGTTCCTTCTCATCAAGGAGAAGGAACAAAAAACCTTTCACCTTATCTCCACCAAATAATCATTCTTAGCATACATCCTCCCATATTGAGGGACAAGCATAGAGGTATCAACAGGATTCCCTTTGACCCATTCAATGATAGCCTTGGGCAAATTCACCCCCTCCTCATAACTGAACGGGAAACCACCGCCAAAACGGGGATTCGATTGATGGGCTAATAGGCCGAAGAACGATGAAAACCTTTCACTTCTCTGCCAGCGCAGCGAAGCAGGAGATTTATACAAGATTTACGTGAGATTTGTTTCCAAAAAACAACATCATTTACTTCCTCAAATCACCTCCCCAGCATACTCCATCTTCTTCCCCAGCACCGTGCAAAAAATCATCTTTATGTCAATAATGAAAGAATAATGCCGATAATGATAACAATTCAGTATCATAAACTGTTGTTATTCCTTGATATAGTATCCACCCGTCTTATCAGAGTCGCGATACTCTATCAGATTCATTTTCTTCAATGTTGCTAATTGTTTTTTCACTGTCGATTCTGACTTATGTCTTAAGTCGGCCACCTGTTTAATCTTTATTCCTGGGTTATTTAAAACTATAAGATAAACTTCCTTAAGACTCCTTGAAAGACCATTTACAGGACCATTTACAGGACCATTTACAGGACCATTTAGAGCACTATTTTGGTTATCCTTTTCGCTATCATCAATCCCATTCTCCTTTACCGGCCTTCTGAACACAATCATCACGAACCCACCATTCTCCACATACTCCGGCTCTGGCACTCCTTGTGCCCGGCAGGCATCCACCATCCTTTTCACACCCGAGCCCCAACTCTCCAAGAACGACGACTTAAACAACACCTCCGCTATTAGCGGATTATACGGATATGAAGCGTGTGCACTCTTGATGGTTTCTGGAGTCAACGCAAGTGGTAGCCGTCCTGGATTCTCTATCTCCACACGATCGTCATACACTGCAATACTTGGAGTCAGGTTATATTTCTCCAACTGCCTATGGCAAAGTGCATTCGTCAATGCCTCACGTAATGCTTCCGCTGGAATCTCTAGTTGTTCCTCCTTGTGGAAACCCACAATCTTGCCACTCTGCGACAGATGTTTAAACAAGAAATCCATACCCGCATCTAGCAGGTCGAAGAAGTTTCCTTCCACCCGACCACTGTCCATGAACTCATTCTTGTCCGTCCCGCGGAACCGAGCCAGCCGCAGTCCCATCTGAGTATAGCCTCCAACACGTTTTCCGAACAAAGCAACTGCACCATTCAGCACTTTCCCGTCTTTCATCAGGCTCCACTTTTCCAACAGTTCCGTTACGCTCTCCGTCTCAGCCGTTGCAGGCATACGTCCTCGTTCCACACCCAAACGCACAGCACCGCGAATCCTTCGCTCATCCAAGTCAGCCAACGACACGTTGTCAGCCATCTGCCGCTCCCAGGCAAACACCTCAGGCTTTGCTGCCCGCAGTCGTTCTTCATACATCTCCTGTGGCATCACTTTTGTCGTACTCTCCACCTTGTAGTAAGGACATCCATGATAAGTGTAAGGCATTTGACCCCACTTCCAACCATTAAAGTGTATTACTATCAACTGATTGCCCGGCCTCCCTGGTATATCTATGTATTCGGGTTTTGCGTTTACAACAGGACTCAATCCGCCCAAAGCTTGAGCTATCTCCCGTTGTGTATTATCAGTCGCCTGCTGTCCAAGGATCTTCAGCGATGTGGGAGCCACACCAAATATCAACCAACCCCCGTCTGTGTTGAGGAACGCACAGGCCGAGTGCAT
>CACXXW010000083.1 GCA_902771635.1 uncultured Bacteroidia bacterium
AAATGTGGATGAAAATGTTTCTGCTGCTAGCTTCAAAGTGTATCCTGTGCCTGCCGAGAATGAAATCCAGATTCAGGCTGAAGGTTTCCAGAAGGCTGAGGTTTATAGCCTTACTGGACAGAAACTCATGGAAAGCCTGCAAAACAATATGAATGTGAGCCAGCTTTCATCAGGCCTATATATTATAAAGGTGTACGACCTCGAAGGCAATTGCGACACGAGGCATTTCGTGGTGAAATAATGGGTTTCAACTAATAATTTGACCATGAAAAAGGTTGCCAAAATAACGAGCATTATTAGTCTGCTACTCTTTGTGG
Source organism: uncultured Bacteroidia bacterium (assembly GCA_902771635.1). GTDB lineage: Bacteria > Bacteroidota > Bacteroidia > Bacteroidales > F082 > Limimorpha. The sequence goes on from CACXXW010000083.1 coordinate 318, forward strand.
GTTTCATGACGGTTTCCTGTAACAAAGAAACGAAAGGGTACACTATCGATGACATCGTTGGGGAATACACATTCTCCAATGCTGCCGACGCCTTTGAAGGATTGGAGGCGGATGCGTACACCTATCTTTGCAATGATGCTGAAATTACCATTACTAAAGATGGAAGGAACGCTGTGGATTTCAAGCTCTCTTGCCCCAGTGAGGAAAACAACGCCTATTTTAATGGCGCGCCTTTCCAGAATGAAAACGATTCCGTTATCATGATGTCGTACGATTACGGTTATGGCAAGTATCCACCCAATGAAAGCAAGGTGATTGCCAACGTCTCAAAAATGGATGGAAAGATTCGCTTGCAAGGCTATCATTACTTTTATAGTGGCTCGTCGGCCCTGTCGTACTTCTATTATTTCGATGTGCTCAAGAAATGAGTGAAGCAATGCTACAATAATATCCCCCGACATACCTTGCATGGCAATCTGTGTCGGGGGATTATTGTTATTTCTTCAGGGTAATCCTAAATGTAGTCCCTTCGCCCACGATGGAGGATTTCACGAAAATTTTGCCCTTGTGGTAGTCCTCGATGATGCGCTTGGCCAACGAGAGGCCGAGACCCCAACCGCGTTTCTTGCTCGTGAAGCCAGGGTTAAACACTTGGTTGATTTGCGACTTCGGAATGCCCTTACCCGTGTCGCTCAAGTCGAGGTGGATGTGATCGCCGTCGTCGATGAGGTCAAGGGTGATTTTGCCGTGGTCGCCCATGGCATCGACGGAGTTCTTGGTCAGGTTTTCGAGCACCCAGCGGAATAGCGACGGAATCAAGGGCATAATCAGTTCACCATCGGGCAGGTTGATTTCGAACTCGAACTTTTTGGAGAATCGCTTTTGCAGGTAGTCCATTGTATCTCGGATGAGGTAGTTGATGTCGGTGGGCTCGGGAGTTGGCACAGAACCGATTTTCGAGAAGCGGTCGGTGACGATTTGCAGGCGTTCGATGTCTTTTTCCATCTCGTAGGTGCCCACGAAAGGCTCTTCTTGCATTTTCAAAAGTTCAATCCAGCCCATCAATGAGGAAAGCGGGGTGCCTAGTTGGTGTGCAGTTTCCTTAGCCATGCCAGCCCACACCTGGTTTTGCTCCGAACGGCGGGCATAGCTGAAGAGCAGATAGGCAATGAGTAAGAATAAGGCAAATACAACGAACTGGATAACAGGGTAGTAGCGCATCTGTTGCACCAAGTCGGTGGTACGGTAGAAGATGGTGGCCTTGCCTTTGTTCATGAACTCGATTTGCAGCGGGTCGTTCTCGTTGCGCATGATTTCCAACTGTTGTCGCACGTAGTTGGTGTCACGCATCATGAGGGAGTCGAGATTACCGAAGCTGAGGATGGTGTCCTGTGCTTCATTGGTGACGATGACAGGAACACCCATCGAGTTGAGCGTGATTTCCTCCATGAAGTGGTCGATCATATCCTCCAACACAGCTTTCAAGTCGGTGTAGATTTGCGACTCGTTGTAGTACAGCCATTGCACGGTGCCGTAGCCAGGGTCGATTTTGATGGGCGGATATTTGGAATAGGCGCTTTTCATCTCCACGTCGAAGATTTCCTTCTTGTCTTGTTCCGCTGGCAGGTTGCTTTTGAATATGATATTGTCCTTGCTGTCGGTGATGACCAAAGGAATGCTGATGTTGTTGCGGATAATATCGAGGTAGATGGCCGTATTCTCGTTGGTCGAGATGTCGATGACGCTGCGATAGGCATTGGCCAGAAGGTCGACGCGCAATTGTTCCTGTTCGCTTACCTTGTTGAAGAATTCTTCTGTCGACTGCATCATCACGGCATGCTGCTCCATGGCAGCGGCCCACATCTTCACTTGACGTGTCTCTTGCACGGCGATGGATTTCACCAAATGGTTGGTGTACCACAAGGAGGCACCGATAATGAGCAGGGCAACGACAGCCAAGGCCCATTTCCAATGCTTTTTGTTGGTATAGAGGTTCGTTTTCACAAAGATAAAAACGATAATGTTCGAAAATTATTGTAGTTCGGCTGGATTTGCAATTCAACCGTGCCGAATTGGGGATTTTCGATCCCCTTTGTCAAATCTTCTTTCTCATTCTGCCTACTGGGATGCCCAACTGTTCCCTATACTTTGCCACTGTTCTGCGAGCGATGGGGTAGCCTTTTTCCTTTAAGACGAACATGAGTTGCTCGTCGGTCATGGGGTTGGCCTTGTCCTCGTTTTCGACGGCATCTTTCAGGATTTTCTTGATTTCGCGGGTTGAGACCTCTTCGCCTTCTTCGTTGGTGATGCCTTCGCTAAAGAAGAACTTCAGCAGGTGAGTGCCGTATGGGGTCTGCACATATTTGCTGTTGGCCACGCGCGAAATGGTGGAGATATCGAGCCCAACCTTATCTGCCACGTCTTTCAGAATCATGGGTTTGAGTCGGGTCTCATCGCCCGTCAGGAAGTATTCTTCCTGAATATCGGCGATGGCTTTCATCGTGATGTAGAGCGTGTTCTGTCGTTGATTGATGGCGTCGATGAACCATTTGGCGGAGTCGATCTTCTGTTTCACGAACTGAACGGCTTCCTGTTTGCTGCGGTTGTCCTTGCTGTTGGAGAATTCTTCCAACATCTTCAGGTACGACTTGCTGACACGCAGTTCGGGGGCATTGCGGCCATCCAACGAGAGCTCCACCTTGCCGTCTCTGACATAGACAAAGAAGTCGGGTGTGATGTAGTGGATGTTCTTGGTGCTGGAACTGGAGGCATCGGCAGGTTTGGGGTTGAGTTTGAGAATCTCATCCAGAGCGACTTTCAAGTCACGGTTGCTGACTTCAAGCTTTTTGGCGATTTTGTCGTAATGCTTTTTGGTGAACTCATCGAAGCAATCCTTGACGATAGTCATGGCGAGGCTGTAGTCGTTGTGGTATGGGTTGTCTTCCTGAAGGCGTTTCAACTGGATGAGCAGACATTCCTTTAGGTCGCGGGCGGCAATGCCAGGCGGGTCGAGCTGTTGCACGATGCGGAGCACCTCGGCCACTTCTTCCTCGGTTGTTGAGACGTTCATGGTGAAGAGCATGTCATCGACAATGTTAGCGACGGGGCGGTTGAGATAGCCGTTGTCATCCAAGTTGCCGATAATGTATTGTCCTATTTCAAGTTGCTTGTCGGTCAGGTCGTGGTAGGCGAGCTGCTGGTTCAAGTAGTCTTGGAATGTCTCTTCGTTGACGATGGGTGCTTCAAAGTCATCATCATCGCCGCTGTAGTTGTTGGCTTGCAACTTATAGGAATAGTCTTCGAGGTCTTCTTCCGACCAGTAGTCGTTGAAGTCGAACTCATCATCCTTGTTGAAGTCTATTTCATCATCGTTGTAGTCGTCGTTTTCGCCGTTGTCGTCGTTGGGCTCGTCAACGGTTGGCTCGTTCTCGTCATAGTCGGTGTCGCGAACGTCTTCTAAGGCGGGGTTGATTTCCATCTCCTCCTTGATGCGTTGTTCGAGTTCGATTAAGGGCAGTTGCAACAGCTTCATCAGCTGGATCTGCTGCGGCGAAAGCTTCAGTTCCTGCCGCTGGGTTTGAGTCAATCGTTGGTTATTCATTTCAGTTGTCAGTTTGGAGTTGTTTAGTTGTTCAGTTAGTGTTGTTCATCAACTGAACAACTGAATAACTGAACAACTGACAACTTATTTAATACAAGCAGTTCTTAGGTGTGCGTGGGAAGGGGATGACGTCACGGATGTTGGTCATGCCGGTGATGAAGAGCAGCAGACGCTCGAAGCCCAGTCCATAGCCAGAGTGGGGCACCGAGCCGAAACGGCGGCTGTCGAGGTACCAGTTCATGGATTCCTCGGGGATGCCAACTTCGTGCATGCGGTCGAGAATCTTGCTGATGTCGGTCTCACGCTCGGAGCCACCAATAATCTCGCCAATGCCGGGGAAGAGCACATCCATGGCGCGGACGGTCTTGCCGTCTTCATTCTGCTTCATGTAGAAGGCCTTGATTTCTTTCGGGTAGTCGGTCAGGATGACAGGTTTCTTGAAGTGTTTCTCGACAAGGTAACGCTCGTGCTCCGATTGTAGGTCAACGCCCCAGCCATCCACGGGATACTGGAACTTGCCCTTCTTGTTGTAGTTGGAGTTGCGCAGGATTTCGATGGCCTCGGTGTAGGTCAGGCGCACGAACTCATGCTCAAGCACGAAGTGCAGTTTGCTGATAAGTTCCATTGATTTCTCTTCTTCCTTCTTGCCCTTCTCTTCATCTTGCAGGCGCTTGCTGAGGAACTGGAGGTCATCCATATTGTTGTCCAAGGCATATTGGATCAAGTATTTCAGCATCTCTTCAGCGAGGTCCATGTTGTCGTTGATGTCGTAGAAAGCCATTTCCGGCTCAATCATCCAGAACTCGGCCAGATGGCGTGTGGTGTTGGAGTTCTCGGCACGGAAGGTTGGACCGAAGGTGTAGATCTTGCCCAATGCAGTAGCCGCCAACTCGCCTTCGAGCTGACCCGAAACGGTGAGGTTGGTCGACTTGCCGAAGAAGTCTTGCTTGTAATCGACATTGCCTTGCTCGTCGCGAGGCGGGTTGTTGAGGTCGAGGGTGGTCACTTGGAACATCTCGCCAGCACCTTCGGCGTCGGAGGCGGTGATGAGCGGTGTGTGGATATTATAGAAGCCTCGCTCGGTGAAGAACTTGTGGATGGCAAATACCATGGCGTGGCGCAGACGCATCACGGCGCCGAAGGTGTTGGTGCGGAAACGCAGGTGGGCGATGTCGCGGAGGAACTCCAAGGAGTGTTTCTTGGGTTGCAACGGATATTCATCAGGGTTGGCGGGACCGAACAGGCCAATCTCCTTCACGGAGAGCTCCACAGCTTGTCCGCTACCCATAGATGCGACCAAAACACCCTTGGCCCAAAGCGATGCACCAGCGTGCATCAAGGCCAGATTCTCTTCAGGGATGACGTTCAGGTCGATGACCAGTTGTAGGTTGTTGATGGTCGAGCCGTCGTTGAGGGCGATGAAGGCCACGTTCTTGCTGCCGCGCTTGTTACGCACCCAGCCCATTACAGTAATCTCATTGTCAGAGGCTTGCATCTGCAAGGCTTGCTTGATTTCTACTCTTTTCATTGTATGATGTATTCTATATTGTCGATTGTTTGATTCGGGTTAGTGAACTTGTCAAACCAAAGTGCAAAGTAACAAAAAAAAATGCAATGATTCGCCAAAAATGCTGTACATTTGCAAAACCTATCACGAACATTATCCTTATGGCAAACACATACACCCAATTATATACCCACGTCGTTTTCCACACGAAAAGCACGGGTATTGTTATGCGTGATGAGGATTTAAATCGTGTGTTTGAATTCATAGGTGGTATTATTCGTCGTGAAGGATCAATTCCTTTTGCTGTTGGTGGTGTTGCTGACCATATACATATTTTGATGACTTTGCCGAAAACTCTCGCCATGTCGGATTTTGTGCGAGTCATCAAGGCAAAAAGCAGCAAGTGGTTGAAAACAGTGGATGCGTATTATGAGCCATTCCAATGGCAGGAAGGTTATGGTGCTTTTAGTGTTAGTCCGTCGTTGATGGCTAGGACGACAAAATACATTTTCGGTCAGGCGGAACACCATAAGACAAAAACGTATCATGACGAATATTGCGAAACGTTGAAAGCGTATGGAATCGAGTATGATGAACGATATGCGTTTGGGGACTGAGCGGACGGATTCCTGTCACCCCTCTGGGGTTCCGACAGAGTTGGCGGTTTGTGGTCAGCAGGAGTTACACAACCTGCTTAATGTCCTGCGTCCCTACGGGACTGCGCGGAACCCCGTAGGGGTGACGGACATTAAGCAGGTGGATTCATCCCCTGCTCTCACAAACATCATCATCGCCGGCCCCTGTAGCGTAGAATCTGAAGATCAGATCATAGCCACGGCGCAAGCCTTGGCGCAAATCCCTGAGGTGAAAATGCTGCGCGGCGGCATCTGGAAACCTCGCACCCGCCCCGATGCCTTCGAGGGCAGGGGAGAGGAAGGTCTGGTATGGCTCAGAGAGGCGAAACAGGAGACAGGCATGCCCACCATGACCGAAGTAGCCACCCCCGAGCATGTCGAGTTAGCCTTGAAATACGAAGTCGATGCCTTGTGGATAGGTGCCCGCACTGTGGTCAACCCGTTCTCTGTACAACAACTCGCAGATGCCTTGCGTAGCACCGACATTCCTGTGTTCATCAAAAACCCCGTTTCACCCGACCTGAACCTCTGGCTGGGAGCCTTCGAGCGTTTCCAAAAGGCGGGCTTGACCCAGCTGGCCGCCATCCATCGAGGCTTCGCGTATTATAAGGAAACGTCGTACCGCAATTACCCCATGTGGGAAATCCCCATCGAGTTGACGCAGCGCTTGAATGTGCCGCTTATCACGGACATCAGCCATATCTGCGGCAACCGCGAACTATTGCAAGCCACTGCACAAAAGGCTCTTGACCTCGCCACTGACGGACTGATGATTGAATGCCACATCAATCCTGATGCAGCCCTTACAGATGCCTACCAGCAAATCTCTCCTGAAGAACTGAAGCAGTTGCTGGCAAACTTAACCTTCCGTTCCAAACAGTCGTGCAACGTGGAGCGCGACCTTGCTGGTCTTCGTGGCGAGATTGACGACATCGATAGTGAGTTGCTGCAACTGTTGGCGCGTCGTATGGAAGTCAGCGCGCAGATTGGGGAATACAAGAAACGCAACAACGTCACCGTGGTTCAGATGGACCGTTGGAAGAAGATCCTTGCCGATCATGTGGACGCGGGTGAGGAAATGGGTTTGTCGCCGGAATTAATTAATAAGGTATTTGAGGCCATCCATCAGGCTTCCATCGAACGACAGGGTCGTATCATGGAGCAAGATGAAGAATCCCATTAGTTGGTAATGGTCAGTTTGTTACCATCAAAAGTGGTGTGATATTGTATCAAATTGTAAACCGGCGTGCCATCGGTGGGAAAACTAGGAATCATGTCAGGCTCACGGATGATAATTTGTCCATTCAGGATATTATAATAAGCGTTGTTGCAGTGATCAACGACATAGGGGTAATCCACAACCATTCTTTTGGTGTTGCCTAGGCTGTCGGTGCATGCATCAGGTTCGTTCGGCGGAAGGCGGTCATAAGCAGCGAACGCATCTTGTATATTGTCAGCATCGGGCCTGCGGAAAACAATAATGCCACGGCTAGTACTTTCCATTTCTGATGTAATGTATTCCCATCCGCCAATGGTATGCAGGTTCTGATATTGCATTTGGTTTGGGTAAATCGTGATGGGATAGGGCAGGAACGGCCTGTTGGGGTTTTCTGAATATTTCGTGCAGCCGTGCAGTAAGGGCAAGGCGCATATTAATATTAATAGGTGTAGTCTTACGTTTTTCATAACAGCAAAGAAACGGTTTTTTTCTCAAATTAGTACCGTGATGATGGAAAAATGTTACATTTGCATCCAAAATAGTATGTCATGAAGAAGCGAATCAGCATTGTTGCCTATCTGTTGGCTTTAGTTTTGCTGTTTGGTTCGTGTGCCTCTTCCAGGTCGCGAGCCATGCGCAAGGCCGAACGCCAACTTGAGCAACAGGAGCGTCAGTCGAAGAAAAAATACGACAAAGCCAAAACGACCCATTACAATCGTCAGGCCAGGAAAACTAAACGTATGATGCAGAAGGACAAGCGTCGTGCCGAGCGTATGAGGCGGCGACAACGTAGCAATCCGTTCTTTTCTTCCTAGAATATACAAAAAGTTGTTGTAACTAAAAAAAACGCGATTAAAGCGGAAAAAATCTCATTGAAATGCAATTTTTACAAATGACTGAAAATCAAAAATATAAACAACCGAAACAAAAAATTGCAAAGAAAAAAGTGAAAAAACACATATTTTTCTTGCGTACTTTCAAATAAGGTTGTAATTTTGACGACTTTTAATGCACTGTTATGCACCAAACAAAGTAGTATTACATAAAATTACAAGGTATGTTTAAAAATTTACTAATGACCCTTGCCATCGTCCTGGCCACCTGCACGATGACCA
>CACXXW010000084.1 GCA_902771635.1 uncultured Bacteroidia bacterium
GGATTGCCTTTGGCGACCTACCGCCGCTTTGAACGAACAGGCAAGATTTCTTTGGACGGACTGCTCCATGTAGCCTATGCCTTGGATGCCTTGAACGACTTTGACCGATTGTTTGAGTCACGCAAATATGCCACTTTGGATGAGGCACTTAATGCCACCACAACAAACAGAAAGCGAGGGAAACGCAATGAGTGAAAAGATAGTTGAAGTAACGCTAGGCTCCCGTAAAGTCGGGCGGATAGCTTTGGACAGAGACGGTCGTGCTTTGTTCGAATACGACGCGGACTGGATTCGGAACGGCTTTTCCATCTCGCCGTTTCACTTGCCTTTGGAATCGAAGTTGTTCACCGCCAATGCGAAGCCTTTTGACGGCAACTTCGGCGTGTTCGACGACAGCCTGCCCGACGGCTGGAGTGCATTGGTGCTCGACCGTTACCTGAGGTCGCAGGGCAAGTCGTTGGCTTCGTTGAATTTGTTGGAGCAACTGATGTTTGTCGGTAGCCGCGGACGTGGTGCCTTGGAATACCATCCAGACCTAAGCACCGTTGACGAACAGGTCATCATCGACCTCGATCACATGGCGGAAGAGTCGCAGCGGGTATTGAATACCGACTATTCCGACGACCTCGACAAGGCTTGGCGGCGCGGCGGCTCCTCGGGCGGCACACGACCCAAAGTGTTTGTGCATCACGACGGCGCCGAGTGGTTGGTGAAGTTCCGCGACCGCACCGACCCGCCCAATGTAGGCAAAATCGAATATGAGACCTCGCTGCTGGCTCGCGAATGTGGCATTGAGATGGCCGAGACCCGACTTTTCGAAGGAAAATACTTTGGCACCAAGCGCTTCGACCGCACCGATGATGGCGGCAAACTACACGTTATCAGCCTCTCCGCCCTGATGAACATCGATTATCACCTGCCTACCGCTGATTACGGCCATCTGTTCTGGGCTTGCAGCCAACTCACGCATTCCGTCAAGGAGTTGTGGAAGGTGTTCCGTCTGATGGCGTTCAACCTCATCATTGGCAACTGTGACGACCATGTGAAGAACTTTGCTTTCATTCGTCGCAATGACGTTTGGCAGTTGGCTCCTGCCTACGATGTGCTACCTTGCGAAGGCTTGGGTGGCTTCCACAGCCTTTCCGTGAATGGCAACTACAAAGACCCCGGGAAAACGGACGCTGTTCAGCTTGCCGTAAAATTCGGGCTGCAGAAAGATGAGGCCGAAGAGGTGTTTGAAGAAATCCGTAAACGCTCACTGTAACATTTTTTTACACCACTGTAAAGAAACTTTACAGTTTTACAAAGGGTAAAATCGCATCTTGTTGATTCATATCATTTTACAAATTTGGCACAGATTATGCCACACGACCTACAACAATTAAACAATTCAACAGTTAAACAAACAACATTTCAACAATAATGAGCAGCTACCTGAAATTCCTCTCCCGAAACAAACTCTACAGCATCATCGAGGCAGTAGGCTTGGCCGTCAGTTTGGCCTTTGTGGTCATCATCTTCTGCTATGTGACCCAACAAATCGCTGTGACGCGTGAAAACCCGCACCGAAAGGAAATATACGCTGTGGGGTTGAAGAACCTGATTAAATTCGAGTATGGATTGAAAGGCAGCATCGGCGAGAGCATCCCCGAGATTGAATCAATCACCGAATTCCAGATGATGCATACCGATATGAAGACCGACGACCAATCCCGTGCGGTGTATGTGCTGGGCTGCGACCGCGATTTCTTCGATATCTTTCCCGTCGAGTTCGCCGTAGGCCAGCCAGACCAAATCAACGAAGTTTCGGCGGCATTCGTTTCGGAGCGTATGGCGCAATTGCTTTCCGAGACAGGCGAAGTGGTTGGGCGCAGCATCCATTTGTTTAAGCGCGATTACACCGTGGCTGGCGTGATTTCCGACTTCGGCAGTTCGCTTTTCTACGAAACGCCCGATGTGATTGTCAATGTGGATGTCAGCGATGGCGTGGTGTTCTATGGTGGCCTCAACAGCCCATCCCGACCAGCCAATGTGTTTACCACAGTGAATGTCTTTGTGAAAGTGTTTCCCAATACCAACCGTGCGGCACTTCTTGAAAAAATGTCGGCGGCGATTGTGGCCTTTTACTCTGAGATTTTAGGGATGGAGCCCCCATTTGAAATTACAGAAAACACTATGTTGGTTCGCTTGGACGAGTTGTTTTACACCGATGCCCAAACCAACCTGAAGAAAGGCGACAAAACGATGATGCACAGCCTGTTGGCCATTGGCTTGCTGCTGTTGATTTCTGCCATATTCAACTACATCAACCTCAACGTTGCCTTGACGAGCAAACGGGCCAAGGAGATGGCTTCGAGGCGGCTACTTGGCGCGACGAAGGGCGAAATCATCGGGAAATACCTCTGGGAGTCGCTGGCGTTCACTTCGGTGTGTATGGTGCTGGGCATCCTTTTGGCCGAGGCGCTTTGCCCTATGGTCAATCGGCTGTTGGGCGGAAGTGTTGGGGTTAGGATTTCGCTCTCGCCTTTCTATTTGGTTTCCTACCTGTTGATGGTGGTGGTTGTGGCTTTGTTGGCAGGCATCGCGCCTGCAGTGGTGGTGTCGCGCGCCCAGCCCATCGATGTGGTGAAGGGCACGTTCCGCTTCCGCAACAAGATGGTGCTCTCGAAGGTGTTCATCGTTCTGCAAAACGTCATCGCCATCGTGCTGATTGCCTTGGTGATCACGATGGAAGCGCAAATGCGCCACATGGAGCGGAGACCGGTGGGGTGTCGCACCGACAACCTGTTTTATCTCGAATCCGTCCTTTCGGGCAATGAGGCATTTGAGAATGATTTGCTTTCATTGCCTTGTGTGAAGCGGATGGGCCATTCCTACGGCTATCCTGGCAGTGCAATGATGGGCTCTAACTTTGTGCGCCTCAACGATCCCGACAATTTTATTTCCGTTGGGTACCTGATGTGCGACACGGCGGCTTTCGACCTTTACGACTTCGATACCAAGGTGATGTACAGCCAATTGGAGGAAGGCAAGTGGTTATTGACGCAGGGGCTTTTGGAGAGCCAACTGGGGATGCCGATGAGCAAGTTCGACCCCGACTCGCTGGGCGTTTGGTACAAGCACAATGTCGGCTACGACCTGTGTGGCGTGGTGGGCGATTTCGCCATCAACAGTGCTGCCTCTGTGGTTGACGAGAAATTCGGTGCCGTGCAGATTGTGGGAGATGAGCCGATGTTCAAATGGGTGAGTTTCAATCCTGTACTGGATATTGTGGGCGACCACGCCGAAGCCCGCAAGGCAATCGATGCGGTGTATGACAAACATATCAAAATGCAAGAAACCTATTGGGAACCTTTCAGAGAGGGCTTTATAGATGACCTTTTGCTGCAAAGTTTGCAGAGCACCAAAAACAAAATGCGCCTTGTGGATATGTTCATGGCAGTGGCGGTGTTGCTGTCGCTGCTGGGTCTTGTGGCCATGAGCACGCATTTCGCCTCCGAGCGCGAGAAGACCATTGCCGTCCGCAAGGTGTTTGGCGGCACAATGCAAAGCGAGATTCGCCGCAACCTGAAGGAATACATCATCATGATTCTCATCGCCAATGTTATCGCCATCCCCATGGCGGTTTGGGTCTGCGGGCGTTATCTGGAGGACTTCGTCTATCGCATCGACCTATATCCCTGGATCTTCGTGGTGACGGTAGTGCTGTCGTTCGTCATCGCCATCGGCTCGGTGCTTTGGCAAATCGTCTCCGTGGCTCGAGTGAATCCAGTGATGGCGTTGAAGAAGGAATGATCAGTGAAAACTACGGATTGCACAAATGGGACGGATTTCCGTCAATTTGGTTTTGTGGCTAATCTTCGATTTCGTGCAATCCTTAGTTAAACATATAAATTGATGAATTCGTCGGCTGACATAAGAGGAATAAGCGAATACTCGGAAAAACCTTTGGCATCTCTGGTAAGAATGACATCACAGTTGCCAGCCAAGGCGCATTGGTATTGGAGCATGTCTTCAAAATCTTTCGACGGTGAATCAATGGCTTTGCGTAATTGGTCTCGGTCCATGGGAAGAACCTCTATTTGTTTTTCCAGAGCGTCAAGCATCGGATATAGTTTTTCCTTATCGAAGCGTTTTCCCAAAATATAGGCCATGTTGGCAAATGTCAAAGGGGATGCGAAAAGGGAAATCACCTTGTTAGCGCCATTTTCTAGAACCTTTTCGGCGGCATCAGCCCCTGGCCTGTTTTCAACAAAATCGATCAGAATATTGGTGTCAATATAAACTCGTCTCATTTGCTGTGGAGATATAAAAGTCGGTCGTCGCTATCGATTTCTTCTGGAGTAAATGCCACCACACCTCGCATCTGCTTGATGGCCTCAGGGAGTCCCACTCCATGCTCTTCTTCGCTCTTTTCGGGAGCGATTTTTCCCCAATTCAGGACAATGAGCCGGAGTGCCTTTATGGCTTCTTTCATCATTTCCTCATCAGAAACGATGATGTTCAGCTCATGGAATAAGGCTTCGTTTAATTGCAATGTCGTCATATCCAATTTGTTTTCTTGAGTGCAAAAATAACAATCTTTTTTGAAATAGGCACTATTATGTTTCATATTCATTATGTCTACGACGAGTCAGAAAGACGTGTTCAGTGTAAAGTTTCTTTACACCACTGTAAAGAATCTTTACACTTTTACAAAAGGGTAAAAATGTATCTTGTTGATTCATATTTCTTTATGATTTTGGCATGAAGATTGTTTACTCACTTTTTTATTTGACAATTTTATCTTATCAAATTGAAATAACAACAGTATGAACAATACCATTCTTAGACCCAAACACAAACATTTTCTCATCAACACTTTTTGCTTGATGATTGGCATTACGGCGGCCACTTTGCTGTTCCAATGGGTGCTGCACGAGTTTTCCTACGACCGTTTTGTTGAGGACGGCGACCGAATTTACCGCTTGGTGTCGGTGGATAAGGCCACGGGCACTAGATACACAGGCGGAGTCTGCCAATTGCGCTATGACTTGCCTGATGCCGTGCCACAGGTGGAGGAATGTGTGAGCGTGGTTTCACACTATACCAACATGAATCCCAACACGGTCAGGGATATGGAACGCAACGAATCTTTCGAGGTGATGGCTTTGACGACCAGCGACAATTTCTTCAAGGTGTTTACCTATCCCGTAGTGGAAGGTGAACCGCATCACATTCTCAAACCCAACGAAGCGGCCATTTCCAAAGAGATGGCGAAAAAGCTCTTTGACGGCTCGGCCATAGGGCAGCCTTTGGTCTGTTCCTATATGCATAAAGAGACCGTATACACCGTCGCTTTGGTGGTGGATGTGCCAACCAACACGCATCTGCCTTTCGAGGTGGTGATGCCAATGGATAGCCGTCAACTCAATCTTTACCGCAACATCACTGAAAACCAGACAATTTATGTCAAGTTGAGGGGAAATGCAATGTTCAGCAAGGCGGAGATGAAACGGTTGGCCAACATTCAAACGGAGAAGTACGATAAGCCGAAATGGTTGGAATTCCAGCCTTTACGCGACATCCACCTGCACACCGATTACAACGACCCGGAAAGTGTGGGTAACGGCAATGCATCGTATGTATGGATTATCATCTTTGGCATTCTGCTCATTGTGGCGGTCACCATCGTGAATTGCGCCACGCTCGATGTGTCGTATTCGGTGCAGCAAACCAAAAATAGGGTCGTCGAGCGGGTGTTTGGGTGCAGCGAGTTCAGGATTTTTTCGAGTAACCTATTGGAGACCCTGCTCATCACCCTTGTAGCGATGGGGCTTTCCTTGTTGGCGGTATGGGCATTGCTGCCTGCGTTCCAGTCGTGGATAGGCGTGCCCGTGCAGTTGCGTTTCGACAAATGGCTGCTCTTTTTCTGCCTTGCGCTTTTGGTGCTGTTGCCTTTGGCGTCAAGCCTTTTCGGGCAATATTGCCTGCGCAGTGTGGCCTTCGCCGATGTGCTGAAAGGCAAGATGCGCCACTTGAAAGGCATCCGCATCAGCAATGCGAGTTCGGTGTTTCAGGTGGGCCTCTCTTCGCTTGCTGCCGTGTTTACCGTGGTCATTCTGTTGCAACTCACTTTTATGCGACATTCCGATAAAGGCGTTGATGTCTCTAATATCGTGTCGCTCAACAGTTTGGTAACGCCCTGCTACAAAGTGGGCCCCATTCGTGACGAACTGATGAAAAACCCCGACATCTACAGCGTCGGACTTTGTATGGGTGACTTTTCCAAGCCTAATGGTTTCATCCGTGACGTGGACTGGGAAGGGCGAGAGGAAGGAAACGATGCTGTATTTCAGTCACTTATTACTGATGGCTATTTCCAAGAGATGGTTGGAATGGAGTTGTTGTCAGGCGACTATTTAAGCAAGGACTTGAATTTGGATGATTATTTTGATGGCAAATACGAAGGGAATGGGCAATATGTGGTCAACGAGGCGGCAGTCAAGGTGATGGGTTGGAGCGCGGAGGAAGCCATCGGCAAGGAGTTGACGCTGACAGTGACATCGGGGAGAATCGTCGGGGTGGTGAAGGATTTCCATTTCTCCGATATGCGCAATGCCGTTTCGCCGCTTATTATGGAATATGCACCTGAGGCACAGCCGAATATCGTGGTGAAAATCGCGCCCGAAAACCGACAGCAGACCTTAGCGTATATTCAAGAAGTGGTGCGTCCGTTTAATTTTTCTGATGTGTTTTCCTATTCGTTTTTGGGGGAGAAGGAACTCTACCGCGAGGAACGGCAGGTCGGGCATTTGTCGCTGCTGTATTTCCTTGCGGCGATGCTGTTGGCCTTGTTCGGCTTCTTTGGTGTCGTTTCCTATCATCTGCATCAGGAGTCGCTCAATATGGCGGTGCGCAAGGTGTTTGGTGCCAGCACCAGAGAGGTGCAAGGGCATTACCTAAAAACCCGATTGCGGATGTACATTCTTCCCGTCATTGCGGCCACAGCGTTGTCAGTCTATTTCTCGCTGCAATGGCTGCAAGGCTTTGCCTATCGCGTGTCCGTCCCCCTCGTGCTGACGGTGGCCGTGTTGTCGTTCTTCGCGGCTTTCCTGCTCCTCTCGCTGATTGTTTCTGGCGTGGTGCAGGTCATTTGCAGCAAGAGGATTACAGAGGTGTTGCAGAGAGGGTAAAGTAGAATGTTTGGTTTTGCTTTCTGTAATGAGCAAAATTCAGGAAAAATTGCTTTCTGCAAAAAGCAAAAATGAGGGGATAAGTATGGTGATAGAGTTGAAGAAGGAATGAGCCTGTTTTATCACAAAACCTGCAAAACAATACAAAACCTATTCAATAATATGGTAATTGCAGTCAACGGCTCGCAACCGCTTGCCGTTGCAACACTGGAAAGGAGCCGGTTGGCGACTTTCCTTGCAAAAAATTGTATTGTGGGTTTTGTGAGTTTTGTGGCAAGAAAAAGCACGAAATCTTCTCTTTTTACTTGTTTGCGACAATTTAGTTGTATTATTGCCGCAAAATATGCGACGATATGGATTCAGTGATATAGCCATCCAAGAGGAGGCAGGAGGTTTTTATCTCACCGCTGTCCTCGACGGAAAGACCAAGGTGAGGGAACGCCTACTCGCTTTGGATGCCGAGCGCTACCAGAAAGGCGACCTGCCTATTGAGCACCTGTTGGGGAAATACTGCACTTATATGTTGAAGTAAGGCATGAAAATCCTTGCGACTGTAAAGTTTCTTTACACCCACTGTAAAGAAACTTTACACTTTTGCAATAGGGTAAAATCATATCTTGTTGATTATTAGTGTTTTAAATTGTTGGCACGGATTATGCCATACGACTGTCAACAATTCAACAGTTCAACAATCAACGATTCAACAATCCAACAAAATGAGCAGTTACATCAAATTCCTTTCCCGAAACAAACTCTACACCGTCATCGAGGCCATCGGTCTCATCGTTTCCATTGCCTTTGTCATCTTGATTGGCAATTATGTGTATCAACAGTATTCCGTGGCCTATGGCAATCCTTATCGAAATAGGGTTTATGCCGTTGGAAATCAAGATTATATGTCGCTCTCGTGGTGGGACAAGGCCGTTTTTGAGGACAAACTTCCCGAAGCCGAAACGGTGGCCCGCATCTCTGGCTCCGACTATGACGGCTATATCACCTTCGGCGACGAACAGCCTGTCGAACTTTTCCCGAGCCTGACCTTACTCGAAGGCAGCATGAACGAGTACTGCATCAAAGGGCATTGCTTGATTTCCGAGTCGCTCGCCAATCGGGCTTTCAACGGCGACGCCGTCGGCAAACCCATCCGAATCACCTATTTCGATGATAAAATCGAGAGCATGGTCTGCGGCATTTTCAAGGATGCCCCCAACTCAATGATGCCTAACTCCGATGTGCTGCTCAACCCCAAGTTTAACACATTGCCCAACCAAAAGCCTTTCAGTTCCATTGGGCAATATATGACCTTGATTAAAGTCCGTGAAGGCACTGACCGAGAGCAGCTCGCGAAAAAAGTCGAGGCTGTTGGGTTGCCCAATTATTCTGACGGTTTCGTGAGTGCCATGCCGATTTACACTTTGCCGGAAGTCTTTTTCAATGACAACCAATGGATGTTCAAAGGAGGTAAAAAGCCGGTGATGCAAACACTGACCGTGGTGGTGTTGCTGCTGCTCGTTTCGGCCATTTTCAACTACAT
>CACXXW010000085.1 GCA_902771635.1 uncultured Bacteroidia bacterium
GGTGCAAAGCATAGAGAACGAGATTTTGGCCAAATTGATGAGCGAAGATACTGGAAAACAAGAGATTGGCGAGGAGAAACATGCCGAATTGAGTAACATACCCTTGTCCTATGCGCAAATGGGTGTTTATGTGGAGTGCATGAAGCAGCCAGAGTCCACCTTGTATAACATTCCTTCGTTGGTGCGTTTCCCAAAGGATACCGACATCTCACAGCTCGCAAAAGCCGTGGAGACCGTCATTAAGGCGCATCCTCAGATGCGGGCTCATTTTGGAAGTTTGGGTTCTGACATCATTCAAACCGTTGACTTGGATCAAACTATCGAAATTGTGAAGAGTCAGTATAGCGAGGCGGATTTCAAACAATACAAACGGGAGTTTGTCAAGCCGTTCAACTTGAGACTTGGTCCGCTCTATCACATGGAAATTGTCACCACCGAGAAGTGGGTTTACCTTTTGGCCGATGTGCACCATCTTGTCTTCGACGGTGGCTCATTCGACCTGTTCATGAACCAGCTTTGCGACTTGGCATCCGAAAACAGTGAAGAACACACTGCTGCCAAAGACTTCTTCCAAGAGCGTCTGGGCAAGGTGGAAGGTGTGACAGAGGTTCCGTCAGACCTGACCAATCCAAAGGAGCAAGGTGTCACAGAAACGGTCATCGGAAAGCTGGATTTCAATGCGGTTGAGAACTTTTGCCGTCTGCATAACCTCACGCCAGCCCACCTCACCCTTGCTGCAGTTTTTTATACGCTTTCGCGTTTCACCAACAACGAGCAACTCTGCATCACTACCATCAGCAACGGTCGTTCGGACCTCCGTATCAGCAACACCATTGGCATGTTCGTCAACACATTAGCATTGAGCGCCACTATTGGGGAACAAAGTGTAATGGAGTTCTTGAACGAGACTAGTAAGAATTTTGACGAGACCTTGCGGCATGAAAACTATCCTTTTGCGCAAATCGCCAACGACTACGACCTCTCGGCTGAAATCATGTTTGCCTACCAAGTGGGTGTGGTCAGTAACTATGTTTGCAAAGGTCAAACGCTTGAGGTTGAGAGTCTTGAGTTGGATGTTCCGAAGTTCCGTATCGCCTTCTACATCACTAATGATGAAATGGGACAACCCTGTGTGTGTGTACAATACGACAACGGACGCTACAGCCGCGATTTGATGCAACATTTGGCTCAATCGGTCTGCAATGCAGTGGATGCTTTCATTCGCCAGCCAGAGATGAAGTTGCAGCTTGTATCGTTGCTGGATGCCGAACAAACTGCCATTCTTGAAGAATTCAACCAAACCGATGTGCCATACGACGACACGCAGACCATCATCTCATTATTCCGCCGTCAGGTTGCAGAAACACCCGACAATTTGGCTGTTGTCTATCACGACAAGCAGTTTACTTATCGTGAGATTGACGAGATTTCGGAGCGTATCGCCAATTACCTCGTGAAACAAGGCCTTGGCAACGAGGATGTGGTTTCGGTGCTCATTCCGCGCTGTGAGTGGATGGCCATCGCATCGTTGGGTGTGCTGAAGGCCGGCTGTGCCTATCAGCCGCTCGACCCAAGTTATCCATCTGAGCGTCTGAACTTTATGATGAAGGATGCCGATGCCAAGTTGCTTATCGCTGATGAGGAACTGCGTTCCATAGTTGATGAATACCAAGGTGAAGTGTTGCTGACCAAAGACATAGACACGTTACCCGATACGGAGCCAATAAAGGCTGACATTATGCCTTCAACCCTCTTCATCATGCTTTACACTTCGGGTTCGACAGGCACGCCCAAGGGCTGCCAACTTGAACATGGCAACCTTGTGGCATTCTGCCA
Source organism: uncultured Bacteroidia bacterium (assembly GCA_902771635.1). GTDB lineage: Bacteria > Bacteroidota > Bacteroidia > Bacteroidales > F082 > Limimorpha. Next base: position 1,837 of record CACXXW010000085.1, read on the forward strand.
TTGGTACCAAAGACATTATGGCTTGACTGCCAACGACAAGGTAGCCGCCTACGCCAGTTACGGCTTCGATGCCTGCATGATGGATCTTTACCCTGCCCTCACATGCGGCGCTTGCGTCCACATTATCGGAGAGGACATCCGCTTGAACTTGCCAGATTTGAATGATTACTTCAATTCAAATGGTATAACTCATTCATTTATAACGACACAGGTCGGTTATCAGTTTGCAACCAATGTCGAGAACCATTCATTGCGTTGCTTCGCTGTTGGTGGTGAGAAACTTTCGGCACTCAACCCGCCGACCAACTACAAGATGTACAACGGCTATGGCCCGACGGAATGCACTATTTTCACCACGAATTACTGGGTGAAGGATTACGAATTGGACATCCCCATCGGTAAGCCTCTGGATAATTTGAGACTCTATATCGTTGACAAGCAATTCAATAGACTGCCCATTGGTGCCATGGGTGAGTTGTGGGTCACTGGACCACAAGTGAGCCGTGGCTACCTGAACCGACCCGAAAAGACTGCTGAGACCTACATAAAGAATCCTTTCTGCGATGACCCGAAGCACAGCCGTGTGTATCGTACTGGTGACATTGTGCGTTACCTTCCCGATGGCAATATCCAGTTTGTCGGTCGTAAGGACGGACAGGTGAAGATCCGTGGTTTCCGCATCGAGATGAAAGAAGTTGAAGCCGTCATTCGCCAGTTCCCAGGCATCAAGGATGTGACCGTGCAAGCTTTCGACTATGAGAACGGAGGAAAGTACATTGCTGCCTACATCGTGAGTGATGAAAAGGTGGACATCAAACAGTTGAATGCCTTCATCGGCCATCAAAAGCCACCCTATATGATTCCGGCAGCCACTATGCAGATCGACAGCATTCCGCTAAACCAGAACCAAAAGGTGAACCGCAAAGCCTTGCCCGCTCCTGTCATCCAAACAACCGACCGCGAGTATGTGGAGCCAACCACCGAAGTTGAGCGACTCTTCTGTAAGATTTACAGCGACATTCTGTCCATGGATAAGATTGGCGCCACTGACAACTTCTTCGAGTTGGGTGGTACCTCGCTCATGGTGACTCGCGTTATCATCGAAGCCGACAAGGCCGGTCATCATATCGCCTATGGTGACGTGTTCGCCAACCCGACACCTCGACAGTTGGCTAACTTCCTCGCAGGTGGTGCTGCCGATGAGGATGATGAGGCTCGCAATTATAATTATGGCCCAATCAACACCGTATTAGAGTCCAACACCATCCAAGCATTCCGCGATGGCGAACGCCAGCACATTGGCAATGCACTTATTACGGGTGCCACGGGCTTCTTGGGCATCCATGTACTCAAGGAGCTCATTGACCGTGACGATGTGCCTGTCATTTGGTGCATGGTTAGGGCGGAGAACGAGGAAAAGGCCGAACGCCGCCTGAAAGGTATGCTGTATTATTACTTCAGTAAGAACTACAATGAGTTGTTTGGCAATCGTTTGCGTGTCATCAACGGCGATGTGACCCAAGAAATCAAGGTGGATGGAAAAGTGGACACCGTGTTCAATTGTGCCGCTGTGGTGAAGCACTTCTCGAAAGGCACTGAAATTGAGGATGTCAATGTTGGCGGTGCGGCGCATTGTGTCCGTTTCTGTCTGCTCAACAATGCAAGGCTGATTCATATTTCCACCTACAGTACAGCTGGCATGTCCATCAATGGGATGCCGCCTGAGGATACGGTTTACACAGAGCAGAAACTCTATTTCGGCCAAAACCTTGGCAACCAATATGCCCATTCCAAGTTCATCTCCGAGCGTGTTGTCCTCGATGCGGTGGCCTTGCACAAACTTAACGCTAAGGTGATGCGTGTGGGTAACCTTGCGCCGCGTTCCACCGATGGCGAGTTCCAAATCAACTTCCAGACCAACAGTTCTATGGGTCGCATCAGAGTGTATGAGATGTTAGGTTGCTATCCCTACGAAATGACTGACTCACCCATGGAGTTCTCTCCCATCAACGAAGTTGCCAAAGCCATAGTGTTGCTGTCGGAAACACCCCAATCGTGCTGTCTGTTCCATCCTTTCAACAACCACTATGTACATTTCGGCGATGTGTTGGCTGAGTTGTCGCAAATCGGGAATGCACCACAACAAGTTGAAAATGAGGTGTTCAACGAGGCTCTTGAAGCCGCTAAGCAAGACCCAGAGAAGGCCAAGCGTTTGTCGAGCTTGTTGGCCTATCAAGACATGGCGCATGGACAAAAAGCCGTGATGATTCCCACTGATAACCAATACACGACGCAGGTGCTATATCGTCTTGGTTTCCGTTGGTCGAGTACCTCATGGGACTATGTCGACCAGATGCTGGTAACTATCGGCGGGTTCGGCTACTTTGATTAAGCAAAAAGGCCTGGACTTCGGTTCAGGCTTTTTTTTCATTCTGTTTTTTCAACCATTCGGTTCGCTTCTCTCGCCTTGTCGAACAATTCCGTCATGGTGGGATTGCCTCGTGTCAGTTTCTGAATGGTCAACGCTTCAGCTTTGTCATTGGCCAAACGAAGGTTGTTCTCGCTGCCAATGAGGGCATCTTTGATTTTCTGCAAGTGCGCGATGGATTTGTCGATTTCATCAATGGCGGTCTGGAACTTCTCACTGGCGAGGCGGTAGTTTCTGCCGAACTTGTCACGGAAGTCAAGCAATTGGTTCTCGAAGTTGGTCACATCAATGCTCTGATTCCTTGCAATAGCTAGTTGTTGCTTATATTCAAGGCTCTTCTTTGAGGTCTGCACCAAAAGCGAGATGATGGGCAGGAAGAACTGAGGGCGGATGACATACATCTTGTCATATTTGTATGAAACATCCACAATGCCACCATTATACAGCTCATTGTCGGACTCCAAGAGCGAAACTAGCACAGCAAACTCACAGTTTTTCGCCCTACGGTCAGCATCGAGTTTCTTGAAAAAGTCCTCGTTCTTGTGCTTGGTGGCGGTCTCATCGGCTTCGTTCTTCATCTCGAACATGATGGAGACGTATTCAGTGCCATCAGCACCGTAGTCGCGGAAAATGAAATCGCCTTTTGATCCGCCTGAGGCGTCGTTGTCCTTCTCGAAATAGGCATTGGGCAACAGGGGACGCATCATTTGGTTGTATTGTGTGGAGCAATGTACCTCAAGGGTCTCCCCTATCATCTTTGTCGACATCTTGGTTTTCAAGTCTTTATAATAGTCGACTTGCTCCTGCATCATCTTCAGCTTGGACTCGTACTGTTCCTTTTGCGTGTTCACGTAGTTGACCGCTTTTTGGTGCGAAAGCTCCGCCGCCGATTTCAACTGTGCAATCTCAGAGTTCTTGCTTTGAAGGCTTTCAGCAGCTTTGCGCTGTTCTTCCATGACAGCAATCTTCAACTTGCTCTCATTCTCGCTGATGGATGCTTTCAGGTTATTGATTTCCTTGTCCTTTTCGGCGAGTGCGAGCGTGAGTTCAGTTTTCTTTGCTTGCTCTGCCTCAGTGAGTTTTCCGTTAAGCAGTCCAATTCTGGCTTCTTTCTCTTTGATTTCCAACTCTTTTTTGCTCAAAGCCTCTTGGTAGTCTTTCTCCACTTGGGCAATGGCAAGGAGTTCCTCGGTCTTATGGCGTTCGTGAAGCTCTTGCAAACGGCGATTCAACTCCTCGTTGAATTCGGCATTCTTCACTTGGTTGACAATGGAAGCATAGTCGGCCTCATCGACAGTAAACACGCTTCCGCATTTTGGACATTTCAGTTCTTTCATGATTGTTTGGCTTTAAACAGTACCATATAGTAAAATGAGCTGGAAATTTCAACCTTCTCAGAAAAAATCATCCTCTTCTCGCTTCTCGCAACGGCTGCTCCCACAGCACCTTTCCTCCTATTGTATCGGCCAGTCGGTCAATTTCATTTTGGAAGTTCTCCATCAGTGCTTCTTCCCTTTTCTTCGAGCGCCGACCTTTTGCCTCATAAAGCACTTTGCTGAGAAAGGCATCATAGGAAACAGCATAATCTTCATCATCGTTGTGTGGGAAAAAAGTCACAGCAGCCTCATATTTGATGCAGCCTGCATCAGAGTCGGCCACGAGCATCACCAAAGCGGCATGGCGTGGCACGCCATTGAACTCGGCCTCGGCAGAAAAATACTGTTCATAAATGTTTACAGGTGACATGGCATTATTGTATATCATCAATCAAATCATAGGCTTTCACCAAACAAAACACATGGTTGAAAGCGCCGATGGTAACTACACGCCTCTCGCCATCATAGTTCATTTTGCCAACATTCAACAAGGTGTAGTTCTCCACTTTGAGTTGGCTTTTCACATACAATTGTACGACTTTTTCGCTGAGTGTACCCGCGATGGCATTTCCAATATCTTCAATAATGTTGGATTCAGAGTCGTCTTTCTGACTATCATTGGCAGAGGCCACAATCTCTTGTGTAAGTTTGTTCACATGCTTTTCCTCTTCGGGACAGGTAAAAAACATTACTCCGGTTAGAATGGCAAGGACAACGATGATTTTGATTAGTTTCTTCATTTGTTATGTTTTGTTGCTGCAAAGGTAAAAAGAAATACTTTAATACAATTATTACAACACACCATTTCTAAATTGATTTTGTTTTCAACATACAATGAGGAGAAATCTGTTCGAAACAAACTATGTTTCAAATACTTGACAACAAATACTATATGGGCACGCAATATCGGGCAAGAAAATATATAATCAGCATGTGGACAGGATAAAAGGCGTAGAAAAAATACTTCCAAAACTTGGTTTTGATGAATCCTTTTTCGCCATTAAACATATATATCACCATGAACGAAAGGAAAACCATTAATTTCATAGGCATTATTGATGCGCCTAGAACACACTGTATGGCTTTTTGATTGCGCAAACCATACATAATCAATATTAAACAAAAGCCTGTAGTCCCATAATCACCCCGAACGACTCGACAAGCCAAAAACAATACCACCATTAATAAAAGGCGTATCAAAGGCTTTTCCTTGAAATAATCCAATGCACACATGGCCAAATAGCCAAAAAGCAATGTGAAAATCACGTTTTGACCATAAAAGGAAAAATGATGTCGTATCATCAAGTCGAAAGGAAGCTCCGAAAGCAAGGCCAATATTAGTAAACTAATACCATATTTTTTCCTGTTGTGGGTCTTTTCAAAACCTACGACTAACAAAAAAGCGAAGATAGGAAATGCAAATCTTCCAAACATTATTAATAATTGTTGAAAGGAAATAGCTCTACCTGCGATAGTAAACAATGTCGCTGTTAGCCATGTGGTAGAAGTCCTGGTATAATAATAAATGTAGAATTTTGCAATATGATCCGACAGCATTGAGACACAGGCAATGAGTTTCAAGGCACTGCTGCTGAATATCTTAAATCTTTCTAGCGGTATTGTTGTTAATCTGTTATTATTCATAGTATTGAAATGGAAATGCCAGATGGGCATATCTTTGATGAACATTATTTCTTCTTTTTAAACCACTTCCCTATCCTGCCCTTTCCGTTGAGCTCCATGACTACGAGAATACCGAAAGCGATGGCGACAGTAGCCTTAAGTGCAGTAAAACCCGTGTTGATGGCATCAGGAAGTTGGTTAGAGACGATGTTGTAGCTTGTCCAGAATATGCCTGCGCCAGGCACCAAAGGAAAGATGCCACTGATGAGGAATACGGTAATTGGACACTTCCGCCCTGTCGATTGCAATAAGGCTGTGATGGTCACCAAGGCTGTGGCGCAGAAGATGACTTCGGCTGGCGACATGGCGGTGTAACGACTCAAGACAAGATAAAGCAGCCATCCAATCGTTCCGCAAAAACCGGCATCAAAATAATACTTGCGCGGTACGCCAAAGAGTGCTGCGAATGATACCGTGCCCAAGAATGCCGCAACGAGTTGCACGACAAAGTTAGAGGTCTGTGGGTCGGCGATGAGACCTTCCAGTCTATGCATCTCGCCGAAAACGTTCTCATCGAACATAAATGCCAATGCCACACCCAAGGCAATGCAGAAGAAAGTCAGCATGGCGTCAAGGAGGCGCGTGGTGCCTGCGATGTAGTCCTCATTGGCCATGTCGCGGATGCCATTGGTGAATGCCACACCCGGAATCAAAGGGATGATGGCACCGATGATCATGTTGCTCAGATGAGAGCCGAGACCAATACGGTACATGCCGAAGCAAATCAAGGTGGCCAGCAATCCGCCCGATGCCGTCCCCACGATGCGTGACAGGCGCTTGGAGGCAACAAAAAGCATATACACCCATAACACCAACCCAGCAACAAATGAGGCTAAACAATCCATGAAACCGCCGCCAAAGATGATACAGAAGGCCGCACTACCAACCGCTGATGCCAAAATCTGTTCCCATGCAGGTTTGGTTTTCAAGGCGCGGATGGCTTTGAGCCTTTGCTCCAATTGTTCTAGCGTGCATTGCCCATGCACCACCTCGCGTGAAAGTTGGTTGACAGCTACTACTTTATCCAAACTTGCCCCCTTGATAGGGATGAACTTGGAGCGGGCGTAGTCCTTGCCTGTGGCCATGATACCGTTGCTGAGTACAAAGAAGCTCTCATCCTCTACACCATAGTGGCTGGCGATGCGCTTCATGGTCTCCTCCACGCGCGAAATCTCCGCACCGTTCTCCAAAAGGATGGAACCGGCTTCATAGGCGAGGTCAAGGGG
>CACXXW010000086.1 GCA_902771635.1 uncultured Bacteroidia bacterium
AACAGAAACTAAATATGTCAGAATTTAATGTGCTGACTATAAATGATATATAATATATTAGTACAGATTTACGATTCAATCGTAAATCTGTACTAATAATATCGCAAATACTTAGGATTGGTGTACGGTTATGTGTTTCTGCCGCTTTATATGACTCCTTTTTTGTGAGATTGAGCCTCATACGGAATTTTTCCGTACCTTTGCCGCCGAATTTGAAAACGAGAAATTTTATTTTATGACCAAACCATTGAAAATCGTGGTGCTTGCCAAGCAGGTGCCCGATACTAGAAATGTGGGCAAAGACGCCATGACTCCGGAAGGTACCGTCAACCGCGCCGCCCTGCCCGCCATCTTCAACCCCGAAGACCTGAATGCCCTTGAACAGGCCCTGCGCCTCAAGGAGCAGAATCCAGGCAGCACCGTCGGCGTGCTCACCATGGGCCCGCCGCGCGCCGGTGAGATCATCCGCCAACGTGGAGCCGACACGGGCTGGCTGCTCACCGACCGCCTCTTCGCAGGCGCCGACACCCTCGCCACTTCGTATGCCCTCGCCACCGCCATCAAGAAGATTGGCGATGTCGACATCGTCATCGGAGGCCGCCAGGCCATCGACGGCGACACCGCTCAGGTGGGTCCCCAAGTGGCGCAGAAATTGGGTCTCAACCAAGTGACATACGCCGAGGAAATCCTCAAGATTGAAAACAACATCGCCACCATCCGCCGTCATATCGACGGTGGCGTGGAGACCGTGGAAGTGCCGCTGCCCTGCGTGATTACCGTTAATGGCAGCGCGGCTCCCTGCCGTCCCTGCAACGCCAAGTTGGTGATGAAATACAAGTATGCCTCATGTCCGCTGGAGCGTCAGCCCGAGGATCCTCGCGCCGACCTCTATGCCAGCCGCGACTACCTCAACCTCAACCAGTGGAGCGTGGCCGATGTGGATGGCGACCCCAACCAGTGCGGCCTCTCAGGTAGTCCCACCAAGGTGAAAACCGTGCAAAACATCGTCTTCCAGGCCAAGGAGAGCAAGACCCTCACGGCCAGCGACGCCGATGTGGAAGGATTGATTAAAGAATTGTTAGAGGAGAAGATTATCGGATGATGAGAGACTTGACGATGTTTGGCTTTTAGCAATTAGCAGTTAGCTATTAGCTTGGTAGCCAATAAGCTAACGGCTAATGGCTAATAGCTAAGAGCCACAAAAGCCAAAACATCAAGTCATGTATCAATAAAATAGAATGAACTATGAATAACGTATTCGTATATATCGAGACCGAAGGCACACAGGTGGCCGAAGTCTCCCAGGAGTTGCTCACCAAAGGGCGTAAACTGGCCGACCAGTTAGGCGTGGAATTGCATGCCGTCGTGGCTGGCACTGGCATCAAAGGCAAGGTGGAAGATGAGGGCTTGTTCCCCTACACCTCTGCACCCCACACCGATATCCTCGTCAACCTCTTCAAAGAGGAACAACCGCAGATTTGCCTGATGGGTGCCACCGTCATTGGTCGTGATCTCGGTCCGCGCGTCAGTTCCTCGCTGACCAGCGGCCTCACTGCTGACTGCACCCAACTCGAAATCGGTGACTTCGACGACATCAAGACGAAGAAGCACTACGACAACCTGCTCTATCAGATTCGTCCCGCTTTCGGTGGCAACATCGTGGCGACCATCGTCAATCCCGACCACCGTCCGCAGATGGCTACCGTCCGCTCGGGCGTGATGCAGAAAGCCATTTACGAAGGCAAAGCCAAGAACGAAGTCGTTTATCCCGAGGTGAGCAAGTATGTCTCGCCCGAGGCATATGTCGTGAAGGTCCTCGACCACCATGTGGAGGCTGCCAAGCACAACCTGAAAGGTTCACCCATCGTGGTGGCTGGTGGTTACGGCATGGGTTCGAAGGAAGGCTTCGACATGCTGTTTGAACTCGCCAAGGTGCTCCACGGCGAAGTCGGTGCCTCGCGTGCCGCCGTCGATGCGGGCTTCTGCGATACCGACCGCCAGATTGGTCAGACGGGCGTCACCGTGCACCCGAAAGTGTATATCGCCTGCGGCATCAGCGGTCAAATCCAGCACATCGCGGGTATGCAGGACTCCAAGATCATCATCTCGGTGAACAGCGACCCCGATGCACCTATTAATAAGATTGCGGATTATGTCATCATCGGTACCGTTGAGGAGGTTGTTCCCAAATTGATCAAATATTACAAACAGAATTCGAAATAATTGTGGTTGGTTGGTAGAGACGCACGGCCGTGCGTCTCTACCACAACCAAACAAATATGAATACAATGGCAAACTATTATAACGACAACCCGAACCTGCAATTCTACCTCGATCACCCTCTGATGAAGCGCATCGTCGAGCTGAAGGAACGCAATTTCGCCGATAAGGACACCTACGAAGACGCTCCCGTCGACTACGAAGACGCGATGGAGAACTATCGCCGCGTTTTAGACATCACGGGCGACATCACCGCCAACATCATAGAACCCAACTCCGAGAGCGTCGACCTCGAAGGTCCGCATTTGGAGAATGGCCGCATGATTTATGCCTCCAAGACCGTTGAGAACCTCGATGCCTGCACCAAGGGCGGCCTTTGGGGCGTTTCCATGCCGCGCCGTTACGGTGGCTTGAACCTGCCCATCACCGTGTTCAGCATGCTGAGCGAGATGGTGGCCAGCGCCGATGCCGGTTTCCAGAACATCTGGTCGCTGCAGTCGTGTATCGACACCTTGTATGAATTCGGCAACGAGGAGCAGCGCAAGAAATACATCCCGCGCGTTTGCGCTGGCGAGACCATGTCGATGGACCTCACTGAGCCTGATGCCGGTTCCGACCTGCAAAGCGTCATGCTGAAGGCTACCTATAGTGAAAAAGACGGTTGCTATCTGCTCAATGGTGTGAAGCGTTTCATCACCAATGGCGACTCCAACATCCACCTTGTGTTGGCCCGTTCCGAGGAAGGCACCAAGGACGGCCGTGGCCTGTCGATGTTCATTTACGACAAGCGCCAGGGCGGCGTCAACGTGCGTCATATCGAGCATAAGCTCGGTATCCACGGTTCACCCACCTGCGAGTTGACCTACAAGAACGCCAAGGCTGAGCTTTGCGGTGAGACCCGTCTGGGTCTTATCAAGTATGTCATGGCTCTGATGAACAGCGCCCGTCTCGGTATCGCCGCGCAGTCGGTGGGTTTGGGACAAGAGGCTTACAACGAGGCTCTGAAGTATGCCAGCGAACGTCAGCAGTTCCACAAGAGAATCATCGAATTCCCCGCCGTTTACGACATGCTTTCACGCATGAAGGCCAAGATCGATGCAGGTCGCTCGCTGCTCTACATGACTGCCCGTTATGTGGACATCTACAAGTGCCTTGAGGACATCCAGCGCGAGCGTCTGCTGACGCCCGAGGAGCGCGCCGAGTGCAAGAAGTACTCGCGTCTCGCCGATGCCTTCACGCCTTTGGCCAAGGGTATGAACTCCGAGTACGCCAACCAGAACGCCTACGATGCCATCAGCATCCACGGTGGTTCGGGCTTCATCATGGAGTACAAATGCCAGCGTCTCTACCGCGATGCCCGTATCTTCTCAATTTACGAAGGCACGACGCAGCTGCAGGTGGTAGCCGCCATCCGTTACATTACCAACGGCACCTACCTCACCATCATGAAGGAAATGCTCGAAAACGAGGTCTCCGAGGACTTGAAACCCTTGCAGAACACCGTGCGCACGCTTGTGGAACTCTACGAGCAGAGCATCAACTACGTGAAGGCTGCCAACAATCAGGAGGTTCAGGACTTCTTGGCCCGTCGTCTCTACGACATGACTGGCGACATCATGATGTCGCTGCTCATCCTTGACGACGCCACCCACGCCCCACACCTCTTCACCCAATCGGCCAACGTATACGTCCACGCCGCCGAGGAAGACGTCATCGGCAAGAGCGTCTATGTGAAGAACTTCATCGAGGAAGACTTGGTGAACTTCAGGGCTAAGGCGAAGGAAGTGACGGAGTAATCAGGCTTTTATTCAAAATGAAAAGTGCGCTTTATTTCTTGAAGCGTACTTTTTTTGTGGTCATTGCTGATAATTTTACATTTTAAAATGTAAGAATAATAATGATTTCTACATTTAAAAATGTAAAAAACTTACAAATATCTACATCATAAAATATAAAAAAGTGATATTAATTTGCATTTTAAAATGTAAATTTGTATTTTTGCACGGTCAATCAATAATAAAAAACGATGGAAACCATAGAATTACAGCCCCTTATTGACAACTATCACCGTAAGATTGCAAAAATAAGCCTTCGGTTCAAACGTTATCTATATGCTCAAATCAATTGGAATGCAAGAATCATAGCCATCAAAGGGGCGCGTGGTGTTGGTAAGACAACTATGCTATTACAACATATTCTAGAGCATTACCAAGATATTGATCAGACGCTTTATGCTTCGCTTGATGACCTTTGGTTTACTACCCATTCATTGCTCGAACTTGTGGATTGGGCTGACCGTCATGGCATTTCCTGTCTTTACCTCGATGAGGTTCATCGTTACGACAATTGGTCTCAGACACTAAAAAACATCTATGACAATTATCCCGACATGAGCATTGTCTATACCAGCAGTTCCATCTTGATAATGGACAATGCCAAAGTCGACCTGTCGCGCCGTCAAACTATATACATGCTCCATGGTCTTTCTTTTCGTGAGTTCCTAAATTATGAAGGTGTGCTTGACGTAGCTCCTATCCCGCTTAAAGACCTTCTGCAGCACCATGTCCGTCATGCCATGAAGATAGTTCAAGAAATTAAGGTGACACCTTTGTTTGAGGATTATCTGGCTCATGGTTACTATCCTTTCTATCGCGAATCCGTTGAGGACTTTTTTGGCCGATTGCGCCAAACGGTCTCTGTGGTCATCGATACCGATTTGCCTGCCGTGGAAAATGTGTCGTTCGACACCATTCAGAAGACCAAGAAATTGCTTATGATTATCAGTGAGCGGGTGCCGTTCGAGCCAAACATGTCAGAGCTATGGAAACAGTTATCCACTAACAACGATTTGGGATTGCGTATGCTTTATGCGCTTGACAAGGCACAAATATTGACGTTGTTGATTAATCAGACAAAGAGCTATAAATATCTCTGCAAACCCGAAAAGATTTTCCTGAACAACACGAACCTGATGCATGTCTTGTGTCCTCAAGTTGACAAAGGCAACGAGAGGGAGACGTTTTTCTATAGTCAGATGCGTGTCGCTAATGAAGTCAAGTTTCCAAAGCAAGGTGATTTCCTCATCAATGACAAGTACCTGTTCGAGGTTGGTGGCAAGAAAAAGAACTTCGACCAGATAGCGGATGTAGCTAACAGTTTCCTCGCTGTTGATGATACTGAGGTGGGTTATGGCAACCGCATACCTTTGTGGATGTTTGGGATGGTTTATTAAGGCAAGAGCGTCTATGTGAAGAACTTCATCGAGGAAGACCTGGTGAACTTCAGGGCGAAGGCGAAGGAAGTGGCGGAGTAATTCTTCAAGTTATTGAAAACAAAGCCCTGACAGTTTTGAATTTTCAGGACTTTTGTACTATTGGAGACGTAACAAAAGCGGGATTATTTGAAGAATTTCTATTCCCTATTTGTTAACCTTTAGCGGAAGATTGTATGAAATAAAAAAAGAAAACCAACTAGTGTTGTTGCTGGAAATACCTGCACATAAACTGAAATACTTGTAGGCAACACCTATATTTATTTCTCCAAAAATACGGTTCGATACATAATATGGATAATGGTACGTCGTCCCGTTGTAATATTCAGCGATATGATGACTGTTATCTAAATCATAAATTGGAATTGAATAACCAAATTTAATATCTGCGACAAAAGACCATTTATATTTTGGGGTGCTGAAAATGGCTTCGACAAACAGAGGTATCCCGTTACTTCCAGTTCGTCTATAAAAGAAGCCACTATTATCATATGTATTAAAAGACAGTTCACCAAATCCAGTTCCAGCTCCAAGCATTAAATAATGGTTCAACTGATAACCATAGGCTGCTGAAGCATGTGGGAATCCTGCTTCAAATCTCAAATAATGCCCCGTAGGTTTATAAAATGAGGAAGTATTGTTTGTTGAAACTTTTTGTCCTTCGTTTGCTCCAACCATCTGTGCCTTCGCACCAATGGCAAATAAAGTGAGCAATGCAAATAATGTAACAAGTCTTTTCATAATGCTTAGAGTTTAAAGTCCATTTTCCAGATGTTGTATTCGCCTTTCTCGGTGCCGCGCTGCGAGAGGAAATAGATGGATTTTCCATCGGGGCTCCACACGGGTGAGAGGTCGTGGCCAGGGTGATAGGTGAGTTGGGTGAGGCGGCTGCCATCAATGCGCATCACATAGATGTCGATGTTTTCCGTGCCAGCATTGTTGGTGTTAGAGGCACACAGAATCCATTGTCCGTCGGGAGAAACAGAAGGTGTGGTAAAGCTACGGCCTTCTTGGCTCATGATGATGGACTCTTTGCCTTTCACATAGTTGACGCGCCAAATTTCATAATGGTTCTGAGAGTTGCGGCGCACGCAAAGGAACTCTTCGTTGTTGATGGGATAAGGTGACAAACCATAACAGTAGTTGGATATAGTGCCTTTTTCCGTGTCGTGGCTCCATATTGTATAACCCTCTCCATCGTTGCGAGCGAAGAAGATAAGCTTTCCATCCGTGGAATAATGAGGGCCATAGTCGCGAACATTGGGCGAAGAAATCTGCTGGATAACCGAGCCTTCGGTAGCACTGGTGGTGAAGATGGCATTATAGCCGTTGTTGCTGCGAGTGAAGCAAAGGGTCTTGCCGTCAGGCGAGTAAGCCACATCGTTGACGCCGCCCGTAAAAGTACGCTGTTGGGCACTGCTCTCGCCTGTGAGTTGGCGAACGAAAATGTTGCTCTTGTCGTTGCTATTACGGAGGTAGGCCATACTTCTTCTGTCCTTGGTGAATGCCATGAAGGGATTGGCCCACCAAGTGAGACGCCCCATCTCCTTGCCGATGTTGGGCGTAATCTGTTCCTTGGTCTCGTCGGTCACTTTGATGAAATTGATACCACCTTCTTCGGGCACATAGACGCGAGAGTCGAAGAGGTTTTTCGTTGACTTGCAGCCTGCAACGCATAAAGTCACGGCAAGCAAGACCGACACTTGCATAATTCTTCTTTTCATTTTGAACTGAGTTTTAATGATTGATTTCTTTTGTTTTCTGTGTCCGCCGACTCCCAAAACGGACTTGAAACAAAAAAGCGTGGAAGTCATACCTGTTACCCGTTCCACACTTGGAGGCTCTTGCATTGCCCGAAATCAGAAGAACGAGCAACGAAGAAACCCCACGCTAATATGATAATTCAATACAAGCATATTGAATATAATCATATCAAGAGGGCATCTACCGTTGCTTTGCTCCGCTGACTTCTTTGGTGATTTGCAAGATTTCCAAGTGTCAAGAACAAAGCGTCAAGTAAACGCCTTTGTCATTATGTCTGCACTGCCGTTACCGACAATGCGTTGCAAAAATAGGAAAATAATTTATATGGAAACGAAATTTGGAAAAGAATTGAAAAAAGCTTTTTAAACACGCGGAAGCCTTGCTTCCGTCTTCAAAGTTTTGTTCTTTTTTCCAACGTCTCTGTCAATTATTAGTGTTAGGTGAAAGAACATTGCTTTGTAGAGTTTGTTTGTGTTCATAGTATTGAATTTGAATGAATGTGGTTTCATTAGGTGTTGATTAATTGCCAGTTTTAACTGACGATTTGGAGTTTTAATTCATTCGTTTGAGCGAATGAAATTCGATGGTCTTTAATTCGCCCGTTTGAATGGGCGGATTGCAAATACTTGATACTGAATCTGATTTACTCCAAATGCGTAAACTTCTTCGACACCCAGAGCGCATGGCCATGGAAGTCAATCTGGTAGAAATCGCCTTCTTCGCCGAGGTATAAGAACCTTTCGCCCACTTTGGGATGGCGGTTGCTGCCATCACCCCATTTGAAGGTGTCGGCGCTCGTTGAAGGTCCCAATCTCAAACGGAGTTCAGAGCCATCGATGACCACATAGACTTCTTCTTCATATCCTCCTTCCTCGAACCATTCATCATCAGGTATCAAATACCTTTCTGCCGAATATTCATATTCAGGGTAGTATGCTTTGAAAATGGTGCTAAGTCCTTGGTAGAAAGGATCAATGGTACCATCAGCCCAACGGCGCGCCCAAAAATGGAGGAAACGATAACTGATGTTGGAAAAGACATAGCTGTTATCATCGAGCCTCAAGCGATTCAAATAAAAACCAGCATCATAATCATCAAATTCCCAGCCTTTTGTTTCGACCGATGTGCTGAAAATCCTTTCGCGTTCTTTTTGGCTATAGGTACCATCATAAAGTGCGTCGTGGATCACCATCATAATATGCATCTGACGGTATAAGTAGTTATCGATGAGAGGCTTGCTCATCTTTACGAACTTTTTGTCGGATACCACTCTTTGTGCGAGACCGGCAAGATATTCAATGGCCTCTGGGTTGTAGTGTCCAAAAGTTGCTTCGTTATTGAGGTCCCATTGACCGTCATGATGCGGTCCCGAAACATAAAGCGGGCAGGGAAGCATCTGTTGAAGTTCATTCAAGGAAATAAGCGAGGCAAGATGGCTTCCCGTGACGCGGATGCCACATTCTGGCCAATAGTCATACTCGTTAATTAAGGTGTGACGGGTCTTGTCGAGGTTCATGGCAGCGTCCTTGAAACGCTGTGCATTATTGTCGCCACCACTCATGAAGGCGCTGAATACTAAAGCTGATGCGAAGACCACAATGGCCTTTCCCATTTTTGAAAAGAAAGAAAGTTTTTTCATGATAATGAGGTTTTGAATGCCTCAAAAATACAACTTTTTTGTCAGCTATGCGGTTGTGGCAAGAAATCTTTTTCCTTGCCAAGTGTTTCGTTCTTCCATCCTTTTTTCTATGCGCGATAGCACCTCATCATAGCGCAGCTTCATCCAAGGTTCAGAAATGAGATAGCGTGGTGGCACCTCTCCGGCAAAACGCTCAATGACAATGTCAGGGTTCAGCCGTTCGGCAAAGTCGATGACAAAATCAATGTATTCCTCAAGGTCGAAGAGATGGAAATGCTCGGGGTGCTCAAGATATTCCTCAGCCATCGTGGTACCTGCATCGAACATCATAGCTTTGGTTTCTCCAGGCAGGCCGAAAATGAAATGGGCCCCACAAGGAATGCCGTATTCGGAAGTCATGCGGATGGCGCGTTCTGCCGTGGCGAAGTCGTGCCCTCGGTTGACGCGCTTCAAAGTCTCATCATAGACACTTTCCACGCCGTATTCCAACATGACATAATGCGTTTTGTGTGTCTCGTTGAGGTATTGTAATAAAGCTTCATCAACCAAATCCGGTCTTGTCCCAATAACAATACCGACAATTTTAGGTGTTTCCAAGGCTTTTGAGGTCATGTCATTCCGTGTGTTGGGTTGTGGGGAGATGGAATCTATGGCCTCAAAAGCCTGACTGTAAACCCTTTTCAGCTCCTCTAGCGGCTTGTAAGTATTCGAAAACGGCTGGAAATAAGCCAGATATTTGTTTGCCCTACGATAACGCTTTTGGTGAAACTTAATACCTTCCTCAATCTGTTGCTTAATGCTCTTTTCTTGCCGACAATATGAAGGGTTGAAAGCTTCATTGCTGCAAAAAGTGCAACCACCAGTGCTGATTTTCCCATCGCGGTTGGGGCAGCTGAAGCCCGCGTCGATGCTGATTTTCTGCACACGCCCGCCAAACTGCTTCGTGAAGTAGTTGCTGTAGCTGTTGAAACGCCTATTGTCGCCCCAAAGAAAGGTCATGGCTTGGAAT
>CACXXW010000087.1 GCA_902771635.1 uncultured Bacteroidia bacterium
AAATTCGTTTATGCCTTGCCTGATGATGCCACAACCGAAGATTTGAAGAAAGCCCAAGCACATGATGTTTGGTATGTAGGCGGCATCACCGATGAGAATGCTCGTGAGGTGGAGGTGAAACTGGATTTCCTGAAGCCTGGAACGAAATACGAAGCCACGATTTATTGTGATGCCAAAGACGCCAGCGGCATTCCCGACGAACATTACAATGCACAAGCCTACACCATCACCAAGAAAACGGTGACAAACAAATCAAAATTGAAAGTGAGAATGGCACCTTGCGGCGGATTCGCGGTTTCGTTGCGTTCGTTGTAAAACATGTAGAGACGTAGCGCGCTACGTCTCTACCAGTTTAATTACAACAGATTTTTCGTCGACAGCAGTCCACAAGCGGCATCAATGTCTTGTCCGCGTGAAGCACGGATGGTGGCGATGATGCCCTTCTCGTTCAGCGCGTCGCGGAACCAGGTCATCGTGGCGGCATCGGGACTCTTCAGCGGGATGCCGGGTACGGCGTGATACCTTATTAAATTAAAACGACACCGTGTGCTGCCGAGCAGCCTTGCAATCTCCTTGATGTGATCCTTGCTGTGGTTCAAGTCCTTGAAGATAATGTACTCGAAAGATAGGCGGCGTTGGCCGTGCCAGTCGTGCTGTTTCACAGCATGAATGACCTCCTTGATGGGATAGCTCTTTTCGACGGGCATCAGCTTGATGCGCTCATCGTGGAAGGGACTGTGCATCGAGATAGCGAGGTTGCATTTCGACTCTTCGAGGAAACGCTTGAGATTGGGAATAAGGCCGCAGGTCGAAACGGTGATGCGGGTCGGGCTCCAGCCCAGGGCCCAGTCTTGGGTGAGAATGTCGAGTGAGCGCATCAGGTTGTCGTAGTTGGCCAAAGGTTCGCCCATGCCCATGAATACGATGTTGGTGAGTGTGTCGAACTCGGGTAGGCTGAGGATTTGGTTCATGATCTCGGCCACGGAGAGGTTCTTTTGGAAGCCCTGTTTTCCGGTGGCGCAAAAGAGACAATCCATTTGACAGCCTACCTGCGTGGAGACACACAGTGTGGCGCGGTCGCGGTCGGGGATGTAGGCCGCCTCGATGAAATGCTCACCGGCAGAAAAGAGGTATTTCTTGGTGCCGTCGGTTGACACCTGTTCCTTTACGGGGGCATTCAGTCCAGTCTCGTATTGCTCTGACAACAAAGCCCTTGCACTCTTGCTGAGGTTGGTCATATCCTCGATGGAGGAACAACGTTTCTGGTAAATCCAGTCCACAATCTGCTTGCCCGTGAATTTGGGCAGTTCCAATTTCTCGACAACCTCCTGAATCTCGGCAGGGGTCTTGCCTAAAAGTATCATTTTTTCCATGCCGCAAAAATAAGGAAAAATGACGTGTTCATGTTTAGACAAAGCCGTAAACATCAAAAAATGTGTACTTTTGCACCCATGTTTTGAAATATCATGAAAAAAATGACACTCATATTCAGTCTTTTGGCGGCTTTGTTTGTTATGCCGTCGTGTGGTACAACCCCTTCAGATAAGGTAGTCGAAAAACAAGAGCCTATCGTAGAAACGGTTCCAATGGATACTATCAATGTGGTTCCCGCCGACTCGGCCACTTTTTATTCCGAGGTGGTGAACAAAAAGAACTGTTTCATCCTCATTTCCAAGCCAGAGTATCGGCTGTATGTGTGCGAGGTGGTGAATGGCGATACCATCAAACGTGTGCATTATCCGGTTTGTGTCGGTTTGAAGAAAGGCCAGAAACAGAAAAAAGGCGACATGAAAACACCAGAATGTACTGTCGACCAACCGTTTACTATTACTGAAATCAAGGATGCTTCCAAGTGGTACCACGATTTTGGCGATGGCCGTGGTGAGATCCTTGCTTACGGCAATTGGTTCATGAGATTGAGTACGCCAGGCTTCAAAGGCATTGGCATTCATGGCAGCACCAATAATGAAAACTCCGTTCCAGGTCGTGGAAGTGAAGGGTGCATTAGGTTGAGAAACAAAGATTTAGATGAATTGAAAGCTAAATATGCTTTCGTTGGGATGCGTGTGGTTATCCTTGCTGATAAGATGAACTAAGGTTTCTTATTCAGATCCCAAGCCTCTTCCAGATCAATATCCCATCCTGCCTTGATTTCAAGCGGGTCTTTGTAGTCGATGACGGTCTCGGGGAGGGCGTGACGATGATAATTGCCAGTGCTCCATTTGCCGTTGCCGTCGGCATCGAGGATGGCGCGGAGCTTGTATTTGGCAGGCATAAGGTGCTCAAATATTACCTCTTGTCGGGTCGTGATGATATTCTCTTCCAACACTTTGCCGTTCTCATTGGTGAGTTGCACCACAACTTGTTTCATGCCCTCTGGTGGTGTCACGGTGATGTAGATGTTGCTATATTCATCATCTTTCAGTACGTGGAAATCGACCCTGATAGGGCCGTTGGTGCGGCCTCGGATGCCCCAAAAAACAGAGTCGGGAATCTCGAAGCTGTAGCTTGAATCAGCGGCAAAAGGCGTGGTTAGTCGATATTTCAGGCCATCTTCATCGATAGGCTCAAAGGCAAGTTGGTTGTAACATTTGGTAGTGTCGCGTTTGAAGACAGCCGAGTCGCGCATTTGGTAGTCGATGATAGGTTCTGAAAACTTCAAGATGAGGTCTTCGCCAGCAATTAGTCCTCCACGACCGAGCAGATTGTCGGTGATCTTCAGTTTTTCCACCTCACGTTTGCGTCTTCTGTTTCCGCCGGATTCCTTGAATTTCAGGCTGTAGCGAGATGAGTCGTTGATGACAGTGTCGTATTTCACTTGCACCCAAAGGCTGTCCTTTACATTGGGTGTGAAATACCACCAAACTGTATCGTATTCAGCGGAATGTATGGATACGAGATTGAAAGTGTCGGGCAGCATTTCAGGGGTCATCACCACGGCTTCCTTGGCGGGACGACGGAAAACAAAGCGCAATAGGCCTTCTTCAGTGAGCTTCTTTTCCAAAAGTACCTGTGTGGAATCTTCTTCGGTGAACATATAGAGAGTAAGGTTCAGTGCTTTTTGGTCGAAAACTCTTTGGGGAATGGTGTCTTTCGGTATGATGAATGATGAATCTGAATGGATTCCCATAAGAGAATCCGCAGACGCCATCGGTATGGAATCATTAATCAATAAGGTGCTGTCCGTCGCAGTTGTATCCGTAACTTGCGGTCTAGACGTTTGTTGATAGGAAGCGGGAACCAAAGTATCCAAGAAAGCCACTTCTTCGTTCGGTAAGTCAAAGTAAAGGTTGGAATTCGCATCCTTAAGTGCGAAAACGAGGTATTGTTGATCGGCAAGACCCGTAAGACGGAAGTTGCCTTCCTTGTCGGTCTTGGTGATGTAGTTTGGAGTGGTGGTAAGTGGCAGCGAATCAATATTTTCTTGGTTAGCAGCATAGAGAGAAACATAGACATCTCCCACTGGTTTTTTATCGGCAGCGTTCAGCACTTTACCTGCAATGCAGAGGGTGTCGATATGGTCGCCCGTCGAAAAACTATAGACATAATCCTTGAACTGATTGCCCTCGTGCAAGTCCTTGATGGCTGCCCCGAAGTTGATGGTGTAAGTGGTGTTTGAAGCCAAGTCTTCCTTGAATTTAATGACTACGGTCTTATTCTTCAGCTTGATGTCGGGTTTCTCGCTCAGCGGTGGCGAAATCATCACGTTCTGGTTGGCGTTCTCGAGGGTGATGTATTCATCGAAGGTGATTTCAATTTTCTTCCCGACAAAGCTGACGCTATGGTTTTCGGGCACGGCTTCGACCACCACGGGAGGTCGCTCGTCTTTAGGTCCACCTGTGGGTGCCACCGCATTGGCGCAACGCTGGGCAATGAGGGCCGTCAAAACTAAGCCAAAGCTCAAAAACAGATATTTCAGTCTCCGAATCACGGGGCAAAATTAGTCATTTTTTGTTGTAATTCCAGAAAAAGTATTATTTTTGCAACCGAATTTTAGTTGCAAAATGACCAAAAAGGAAAAACTGATAGAGAAGATGTCTCGTTTGCCCAAGGACTTCACTTTTGCAGAATTGGAAACAGTCCTCCTTCAATTGGGTTTTGAAAAAGATGACAAAGGAAAGACATCTGGTTCGAGAGTGAGATTCTATAACAAAGACAAACAATTGCAGTATTTGGCACATAAGCCTCATCCCTCGAATGTCATTAAGGAAAAGGCTTTGAAAGACATAGTGGATTATCTGAAAGAAAACAAACTCATTTAATATGGATACATTAAAATACAAAGGATTCATCGGAAGCATAGAGGCCGAACTTGACAGCAATACCCTCTATGGAAAAGTGCTCGGTTTGGACAAGGAAACCTTGGTGACTTACGAAGGGAATACCCTTGCCGAACTGAAGGAAGATTTCATCAATGCCGTGGAAGACTACATCGCTTTCTGCAAAGAAAAAGGACTTCCTTTACATAAGTCATACACAGGTAGTTTCAACATCCGAATTCCCATCGAACTTCACGCAAAGGCAGCTGCAAAAGCCCAGGAAGAAGGTATCTCGCTTAATGCTTTTGTGAAAGAAAGTATTATGCAGGCTGTTGTGTGAACAATTGGATTGTTTTTTTACTACTTTTGCAATTCCAATCCAATGGAACAAATCTTTAAATCTTGAATTTTTAAATTTTTAAATCTCGAAAATATGTACAGAACACATACTTGTGGCGAACTTCGTCTTGCTGACGCCGGCAAGGAAGTGACATTGGCCGGGTGGGTGCAGCGCACCCGCGACAAAGGCTCCCTAGTTTGGATTGACCTCCGCGACCGTTATGGCATCACCCAACTCTTCTTGGATGGCAGCAGCGACCCGAAACTCTTGGAACAAGCCCGTTCTTTCGGCCGTGAATTCGTAATTCAGGCCAAAGGCACCGTCATCGAACGCGAATCGAAGAACCCAAACATGCCTACAGGAGAAATTGAGCTGAAAGTCAGCGAGTTTAAACTGCTTAACAGCAGCAAGACACCGCCCTTCACCATCGAAGATGTCAGCGACGGCGGCGATGACCTTCGCATGAAATACCGTTATTTGGACATCCGTCGTAACCCTGTTCGCCAAAATCTCGAATTGCGCCACCGCATGGCGATGCTCGTGCGCAACTATTTGAGCAAACTCAATTTCCTCGAAATTGAGACCCCGATGCTCATCAAGAGCACACCCGAAGGTGCCCGCGACTTCGTGGTGCCGAGCCGCATGAACCCCGGTGAGTTCTACGCCCTGCCACAAAGCCCGCAGCAGTACAAGCAATTGCTGATGGTGGCTGGCATGGACCGCTACTTCCAAATCGTACGTTGCTTCCGCGATGAGGACCTCCGCGCCGACCGTCAACCTGAGTTCACGCAAATCGACTGTGAGATGTCGTTTGTGGAGCAAGAGGATGTGTTGAACACGTTCGAAGGTCTGGCCAAGCACCTCTTCAAGGAAATGAAAGGCCTCGAATTTGGCCAATTCCCGCGCATGACATGGCATGACGCCATGAAATACTACGGTTCCGACAAGCCCGACATCCGCTTTGGGATGAAGTTCGTGGAACTCAACGATGTTGCCAAGGGTAAGGGCTTCGGCCTCTTCGACAACGCTGATTTAGTTGTCGGTATCTGCGCCGAGGGCTGTTCGGAATACACCCGCAAACAACTCGATGCCCTCACGGAGTTCGTGAAGCGTCCGCAGGTGGGTGCCGGCGGCATGGTCTACATCAAATATAACACCGATGGCACGTTCAAGTCGTCCGTCGATAAGTTCTACACGCCCGAAGACCTGAAGGTCATTGCCGACAAGTTCGGTGCTAAGCCGGGCGACCTGATGCTCATCCTCTGCGGTGATGCCATGAAGACAAGAGTGCAACTCAACGCCTTGCGCCTTGAGATGGGTAACCAGCTCGGCTTGCGCAAGCCCGATGAATACGCTCCGCTGTGGGTCATCGACTTCCCGCTGCTCGAATGGGATGAGGAGACGCAACGCTATTATGCTATGCACCATCCCTTTACCGCACCGAAGCCTGAAGATGAGGCTTTGCTTGATGACCCGACAAAGTGGGGCGACATCCGCGCCAACGCCTACGACATCGTGATGAATGGTGTGGAGGTCGGCGGTGGCTCCATCCGTATCCATGACCGCACTTTGCAGAACAAGATGTTCCACACCTTGGGCTTCACCGATGAAAAGGCTCAGGAGCAGTTCGGCTTCCTGATGGGTGCCTTCGAGTATGGTGCTCCGCCTCACGCTGGTCTGGCCTTCGGCTTCGACCGTCTCTGCTCGCTCTTCGGCGGCGCCGACAGCATCCGCGACTTCATTGCCTTCCCGAAGAACAACGCCGGTCGCGACGTGATGAGTGGCTCGCCCGCTCCGATTGCGCAAGAGCAGCTGGATGAGCTGCAGATCGCATTGAATTTGAAATAAATATATTGAATCGACTAGGGCTGTCATAGTATGGCAGCCCTAAAATAAATGACTATGAGAAAGATACCTCTTGTTGCAATGCTGTTTTGCTTGTCGGTGGCATCCTTTGCCCAACAGACCGACACGCTTGTGGAGCAATCCCAAGATGAATGGCAGGTCAAAACTATCGGAAATGATTTGGCCTTTACGGTCAAAGGGGTTTCTTTTACGATGAAAAACGTTAACGGTGGCTCGTTCCAAATGGGAAACGACAGCGATGATGCCTATCGTGATGAACGTCCTGTCCATAAAGTGAAGGTGAGCTCGTTCTACATGGGTGAAACGGAGGTGACACAAGCCTTATGGCAAGCTTTGATGGACAACAATCCTAGCCGTTTCAAAGGCGGTAAGCGTCCGGTGGAGAGCGTGAGTTGGAATGATTGTCAGGAGTTCATCCGCATTTTGAACCAAATCACGGGATACCAATTTCGTTTGCCTACCGAAGCCGAATGGGAGTTTGCTGCCCTTGGTGGGAAAAAAGGACATGGTTACAAGTATGCGGGCAAAAACTTCATAACTAGCATAGCGTGGTTCCTTGATAACAGCGACAACAAAACTCATACGGTGAAAGGCAAGTCGCCTAACGAATTGTGGCTGTACGACATGAGTGGCAACGTTTGGGAATGGTGTGCTGACTGGTACGGCCGTTATGCTGCTGGTTTCCAGATCGACCCGACAGGTGTTGAGGAGGGATCGAATCGTGTGCTTCGTGGCGGATGCTGGAACAGTAATGACTGGTATTGCCGTGTGTCTAACAGAAGCTTCAATAATCCCGACTTTAGCGGTGATGGGTACGGCTTCCGTCTTGCTCTTGAAAAAGATGAAATAAATAATTGAATATGAAAAGACTACTCGTTTTAACTGGTGGCGGCGATTGCCCAGGCCTGAACGCCGTGATTCGCGCCATCGTCAAGAGAGCTGCCCAAGAAAAAGATTGGGAAGTGCTCGGTAGCATTCAAGCCTACAACGGCATTCTGTGGGAACCCACCGAAGTCGTTAGGCTGACACCAGAGTCGGTGCGCGGCATCCACTTCCGTGGCGGCACCATCATCGAGACCACCAACAAGGGCGGCCCGTTCAACTGGCCTATCAAAAACGCCGACGGCACTTGGACCACCGTCGACCGCTCGGACGAAATGCTTCGCAAACTGCAATATATGGGCATCGACGCGGTCATCAGCATCGGCGGCGACGGCTCGCAGCGCATCTCGCAAAAGCTTTACGAGAAGGGCTTGAACATCATTGGTGTGCCCAAAACGATCGACAACGACCTTTCTTCAACTGAATGCACCTTCGGTTTCCAGACTGCCGTGCAGATTGCCACTGAAGCCGTTGACAAACTCGTTACTACAGCAGCCTCCCACAACCGCGTTTTTGTCCTCGAAGTCATGGGGCGTGCATTCCGCCATCGCGGGTGGGGCAGAGGTGTGTCTGTTGCCAGAGTTCCCCTACGACATCAATGTGGTGAAAGCTCGTTTGGAACAGCGTTTCAACCATGACCGTGGTTTTGCCGTGGTGGTTGCCTCCGAAGGCGCTCGTCCGAAGGATGGCCAACAGGTGTACGAAATCAGCACAGAGGTCGGCTACGAAAACAAGAAAT
This sequence comes from uncultured Bacteroidia bacterium, assembly GCA_902771635.1. GTDB lineage: Bacteria > Bacteroidota > Bacteroidia > Bacteroidales > F082 > Limimorpha. Next base: position 8,087 of record CACXXW010000087.1, read on the forward strand.
TGGGCGGTATCGGTCGCCGTTTCATCGAAGAGATGAAGGCTGCGGGCTTTACCCACGACATGCGCGAGACCACATTGGGTCACTTGCAGCGCGGTGGCGTGCCGATTGCCTATGACCGTGTTTTGTCAGCTGAGTTTGGTGTGAAAGCTTTCGAGATGGTCCTCAACGGTCAGTTCGGCCAGATGGTGGCCTACCATCATCCCGATTTGGTGGCTGTCTCCCTCAAGGAAGCTATTTCCAAGCCCAATCTTGTCACCATCGACAGCGACTTGGTGAATACGGCGAGAGGGTTGAACATCTCTTTGGGTATTTGAATACCATGAAAAAAGGACTCTATTTCCTTGCTTTGCTTTGCTTTTTTGTGTCATGCAGGAAAGAGGAAACCCCACAAGGTGGTGAGCCTCATGTGCCTTATCAACCCACATACGAGGTAGGTGATTATTATCATAACGACACCTTGGAAGGGATTGTGTTTTGGACTTATACTGCCTATCACGGCCTAATGGTCAGTCTTGATGAGACCTTTTTGCCATGGTGTCTGCCAGGAAATCTCAACTGCGAGACGGGTGCCACCAATCCCTACGAAGGCTGGAACAACACCAACATCTTGATGGATGTCTATGACATGAGCCATTATCCAGCCATTCAATGGGGTTACCTCAAAAACACTTGGCATCTCGTAAATTATCCCCATCGGAAGATTATCGACAAGCAGTGGTATGTGCCCTCGACAACAGAGTTGCGCTATCTTTTGCAAAATCAAGAGGCGGTGAACGCCACCTTAGCATCGATGGGTTATCCCACTTTGGAGGACAAGACCTATTGGTCGAGCACCGAGACGGGTACACGAGGCGCTGCAGCCGTAAGGATGCAGGACGGACAGTTCATTATCAGCGACTCCGTGAAGACGCTGGAGTTTTATGTGAGGGCAATTCGAAATTTCTGAAACTATTTCTTAGCCACAGGGTCGCAAGTCAAATCAATGCCCAGTTTCTTGAAGATTTTTTGATCCACTTCGCTGAGCATTACCGTGCTATGCACTTGACAGCCTTTTAGTTGCGGCAAATGTTCCAAAGCCATTTTGCAGTTTTCATCCCAAAGGCTGAGCATGGAGAGGGCAACCAAGACCTCATCGGTGTGCAAGCGTGGGTTTTTGCCATGCAAGAAGCTGACTTTTGTCTTTTGAATGGGCTCAATCATGGCTTGCGGGATGAGCTTCACCTCATGCGGTATGCCTGCAATATGTTTGGTGGCGTTTAGAATCAAGGCCGCGCTGGGGCCGAGAAGGGTGCTAGTGTGAGCTGTGATAATGGTACCATCTTCCAGCTCGATAGCGGCAGCGGCAGCGCCTTCCTGCTCTTTGCGCTCTTTGGCAGCGATGGTGGTTTTGCGGTCAGCCGTGCTGATTTTGGCTTGTTTCATCAGCAAAGCAATCTTATTGACCTCGTTTTCAGTGCCTTTACCATTGGCCAAGTTGCAAAGTGCAGCATAATAACGACGGATGATTTCCTGCTTGGAGGCTTCGCAACAGGCTTCGTCATCGCTTAGGCAATAGCCTACCATATTGACGCCCATGTCGGTCGGCGACTTGTAGGGATTCTCACCATAGATACTTTCAAAGATAGCGTTCAGCACAGGGAAAATTTCGATGTCGCGGTTGTAG
>CACXXW010000088.1 GCA_902771635.1 uncultured Bacteroidia bacterium
GGCATCAAGTTCGATGAGAGCGACTATGTGGGCGGCGAGTTCGGTCCCTACAAGCAGAGCAACCGCAAACACCTTTATAAACAATACAGCGACGAGTTGTTGGAAAAAGGCTGTGCCTACATCGCCTTCGACACTGCCGAGGAGTTGGACAAATACCGCAAGGAAGCCGAAGCCAACAAACAGACCTTCATCTACAATTGCCAAAGCCGTAAGCATTTGCGCAACAGCTTGACGATGAGTAAGGAAGAAGTCGATAAACTGATTGCTGATGGTACACCTTACACGGTGCGTTTCATGATTCCCGAAGACCGCGAAATCGTGATGCACGACCTCATCCGTGGCGAGGTGCATGTGCAAACCAATACGCTCGACGACAAGGTCTTGTTCAAGAGCGATGGCATGCCGACCTACCACCTGGCCAACATTGTCGACGACCACCTGATGCAAATCAGCCATGTCATCCGTGGCGAGGAATGGCTGCCTTCTATGCCGCTCCATGTCATGCTTTACGAGGCTTTTGGCTGGGAAGCACCCCAATTTGCCCACCTGCCCCTGTTGCTTAAACCAGATGGCAACGGCAAGCTGAGCAAGCGTGACGGTGACCGCCTTGGCTTCCCTGTCTTCCCGATGTATTGGGTCGACCCGAAAACTGGTGACACGGCCATGGGCTACAAGCAGTCTGGCTATTATCCCGAGGCCTTCATCAACATGCTGGCTTTGTTGGGTTGGAATCCTGGCACTGAACAGGAAATCTTCACCATGGAAGAGCTCATTCAGGCTTTCTCGCTCGAGCGTTGCAGCAAGAGTGGCGCCAAGTTCAACGTGGAGAAAACCAAGTGGTTCAACCACGAGTGGCTCATGCGCAAGTCGAACGAAGAAGTCGGCAAGGATTATCAAGCTTGGCTAAAAGAGGAAAAGAACCTCGATGTGCCACTCGATTTTGCCGTGAAAGTCGCTGGTTTGGTGAAAGATAGAGTCAACTTCGTGAAGGAGATTTGGGATCAGAGTTTCTTCTTCTTCGAGGCTCCTACCGAATACGACCCTGTGACGGTGAAGAAACGCTGGAAAGAGAACTCGGCCGAGACTATGCTTAAGGTGAAGGAAGTCATCAAGGGCATTGAACCCTTTACTTTGGCCAACATTGACGAGACCTTGAACAATTGGATTACCTCCAATGAGTTGAATATGGGTCTGGTAATGAATGGCTTGCGTCTGATGGTGGTAGGTGCCGGCAAGGGCCCGCACATCGGCGAAATCCTCGAGCTTTTGGGCAAGGAAGAGACCTTGAAGCGTATTGACGCCGGCGTTAAGGTTTTAGGTTAGAAGAAATTGAAGACTAGTGAAAATGACTATGACTGGTTTCCATCTTGTGTAAAGCGGTCAAAGTCATAGTCACGAGTCATAGTAAAACAGATGAAAAAAGCGATCAAAATATCGCTCATCGTTCTTGGCAGCATCCTTGCTTTGCTGCTGGCAGCGGTGCTTTTGGTGTCGCCTATCGCGAAATGGTACATCGAGAAACACGACAAAGAACTGATTGGCCGTGAGTTGACCATCGGGAAATTGTGGGTCAATGTGGTGTCGGGAACGGTGAAAATCAATGATTTGACACTGTATGAAGATGATGCCAAGACTTCTTTCGTGAGTTTCGACCATTTCGATACCCGAATCAAGGTTTTGGACTTGTTGGACAATCGGCTTTGGGTGAAGCATGCCCTGCTCTCGGGACTGAAGGTCAACATTGAGCAAGACCGCACCTGGTTCAACTTCGACAGTATGGTGCAGCATTTCGCTTCCGATGAGCCGAAGGAAAAGAAAGAATCTTCCAAATTTGGCTTGATTTTCAACGATGTAACCATCGAAAAGAGCTATCTTCGCTATACCGACTTGGATATCGGGAGTGAGTTCAACCTTCGCGACATTGCCATCCATGTGCCTTTTGTCGATTTGTCGGACATGAAGACCAACGTTGGCCTCGACCTCTGCCTTGCCGACAGTGCCACCTTGCATACCGACTTGCACCTTTCGCAGAATGCGGAAGAGTATTTTATTAATTTGAAAGTAAATGACTTAGGTATCGATATTATTGAGCCTTATCTAAAGCAAACCTTGGCAGTCGACTCGCTGCAAGGTCTGCTTTCCCTGGATCTTTCCGCTGAGGGGCGCACGGAGCATATCCTCGATTTCGACATGAAAGGTGACATTGTCATCAACGACCTTTCATTATGCGACACTAGCGGCTATAGGTTAGGTCATATTGATTCCATTTGGACGGATATTGGGCGGTTTAATCTGAATCAGAATGTATTGACTTTGAATAGATTGCGTCTATCGGGCCTTGAAACCGCCTATATTGTCAATGCCGATAGCACCACCAATTTCGACCTTTTCCTCGGTCATGTGCATCATCACGATACTACGGTCTATGAAAAGATCATCGACACGGTGGCAGCAGCCATTGAGGATGTTCAGGAGCGCAAGACCCTTGTCATTGGCATTAATGATCTCCTCCTTGACAAGATTAATCTTGAATATCAAGACTATACCTTGCCCAATCCTTTCGTTTATGAAATCACAGACATTCGTATCACTTCCAGTGGTTTTACCTTGACGGGCAAGAATGCCGTCCACTTGGATGCCATGCTGAACAAGGAGGGGCGACTCAAAATGCAATGGCAAGGCGACATCCATGGCTTGGACAACCACGACCTCACCCTGATGTTGAGCAACGTGAAAGTCTCCGATTTCTCACCTTATGTCCAACAGATGTTCGGGTATCCGTTGGAAAGTGGCACCCTTTCATTCCGTAGCCAGAACAAGATTGTCGATGGTAACCTTGAGGGTATCAACAAGTTGCAGTTAGCCTCGCCAGCAGTGGGCGACAAGATGAAGGAGGTGGAACCAGAGTTCCCGAAAATTCCGCTGAAGCTTGGCCTTTATCTGCTTACCGATAAGAACCACAACGTCAGCATCGACCTGCCTATTTCGGGCAACCTCAACGACCCGCAGTTCTCCTATCGTAAGGCCCTGCTGAAGGTACTCGGCAACCTGATGGTCAAGGTGGTGACCTCACCGTTCCGACTGTTCTCGGATGATGATGACATCCAATATGTACCTTTCGACCTGCTTCATCCCGATTTCACTGCCGAAGAGTATACGATGCTTGACAACGTGGCTTCCACCATGAGCATGAAGCCCAATCTGTCCGTCATCTTTGAGCAGCAAGTGAACTATGAGGAGACCCTTCAGCGCCTATGCAACATGCAGTTGCAGCGTGACTATTATCTCTCGCTACATCCCGAAATCGACTCCACGGGCATCGACTTCCTCACCAATGAGGCTATTCAATCCATCAAGTTGAGTGACAAGGGCTTGTGTGGATACGCTGCCCAGTTTTCCGAGAAGGAAAAACTGTCATCGAAGCGAGATGTCGAATCAGTGGCCTATGCTGTGTATCATGCAAAGTCGAAAGCCTTTTTGTCGAGATTGATGGACAGAAGGAATGCTTTGCTATCCAATTACTTGCTGAATGTCAAGGGATTGTCCTCAGAACAGGTCTCCGTCTCGAAGATGGATGAAGCTTCGTTGGAAGCCTACAACAAGACTTCGAGGTATGAACTGCATGTGGTCACCTATGAGGAGATGGAATCCGAATTAATAGACCACTAATTGTTTGGCAACCAATCCTTTTTCAGTCCTGATTTTGACAACATAAACTCCTGATGCCAAATCATTTGTGTTGAGTGTGCATTTGCTTGTGCCACCTAATGCCATCGTTTCTATTTGCTGTCCCAAGAGATTATAGATGCCGACATCCAGCATGTTGTCATCAGTGAGGATAGTGACCGATTCATGCGCTGGATTGGGGTACATCGCCACGTTGATGGATTCGGTTTCCGAAACACCATCGTTGTTGATGCCTGCCAAGGTAGCCACCAAGCCCAGATTGAGTTCGGTGAAGCGTTTGCATTGTTCCAAGTTGTTGACGCTCAATCCCAAGACATCGTTGCGCGAGTGGATGAACGGTGAGCTGGCATGAACATCTTCGAAGGGATGCACGGCAGGGTAGCCGTTGCGGTTGAAGGATGAGTAGTCGCTGTCGCCCCAAGCCAACCACTGCTGACAGATGGGCATTTCGGGGAAATATATGTGACTGAAGTTGTAAACGAAATCGGCAATGAGTGAGTCTTGCGTAGTGTACATCAGATGAACGTGGATGTCGGAGCCTTCCTCAAGGTATCCGGTCATGTCGAGGTTGAAGTAGCCCACGATGTCCATGTTTTGTGCGGCACAGTCCTCGGCATAGGCGGCGGAGCCCAGCAGGCCACACTCCTCAGCGCACCAGTTGGCGTAGATGATGGTGCGGTCGAAGGTGTGGTGGCTTAATAATCTGGCAGTTTCAAGGATACCAGACACACCCGAGGCGTTGTCGTCGGCACCAGGCGAGCGGATGGTGTCGGGGTCGTAGCCGTCCCAAGCGTAGGAATCATAATGGGCACCGCAAATCACGAATTCTTCCGGTGTTCTTGTACCCCATTGCACTGCCAAGATGTTGTCGCCCGTCTCCGTGATGTTCAGGTTATGGAGTTTGAAGTCGTGTTTGATGACCGTGTCGACTGGCAAGGTTTGGTAATGTTCATACAGCCAGTCTTGTACGTCATAAATAAAGCGGCTGTCGTAACGGCGTGTGTGATAAGAACTTAAATGCTCGATGTTCGCCTGGATGCTGTCAATCGAGACAGAATCCATAAGACCGCGGATTTCGGAGTTTTCTGCCGTGATGACAGGGTAGGTGTGCTCAAAAAGATGCGGCGACTGTGCCGAAACGCTGAAGCCTAGTATTAAAGTTAGGAAGAAAAAAAGTAACTTTTTCATAATGATAGCTTTTATGGAGCGGTCGGCGTTTCGACAGGCTCAACGACCTTTGCTTTTTTAGTTAGTTTAGGTCCCTGAGTTTGTCGAAGGGCCGGCTTGAGTTTATAATCCTTTCACATGCGGCTTGCCCGCAATAAAATCCTTTAAATAAAACGGCTCAAAATAGGCCACATCGACAAACTGTTGTTTTTGCAAGGCTTGTTCAGCCAAAGTGCGCATGTAGGCTGCAGAAGGCTTGAAGCCGTCGATGATAATGATATTCGGTTGGTTTTCAAAGAGTTTGCTCAATTTTGGAGCACCGTCACCGAAGAGCCACAACCGATGGTCTTTACCGAGTTCATCAAACGAATGCTCATCAATGACCATAGCTGCTGTATCGTTGATTTTCTGCAAGTTGGCATCAAAGACCGAGGCATACACTTCCATACGCCGTGCATCAATCATGGGGATGAGCAAGTCATTGGGTTCGATTTGGCTGGCAAGCTTCTCTTTCATGCCGTGAGCCATAGCCTCCAAAGTGTCGATGGCCATCAGCGGGAGGTCGGCGGCATAACAGATGCCCTTGGCCGTACTCACACCGATGCGCAAGCCCGTGTAGGAGCCCGGACCTTGGCTCACTGCCACCGCATCCAACTTGGAATAATCCACATTTGCCTCCTCCATCACGGCTTTGATGAAGTTGGTAATCTTTTCAGAATGAGCGTTTTGTCCTTCTGTTTCACGCATAGCCAAAGTGCAACAGGCCGAGTTGAGTGCGACCGAACAAACGGGTGTTGCTGTTTCCAAACAAAGTATCATGGTTTAGACTTTTTATGCGGGCAAAAATAGTGAATTTTGAACGATGAAAAACGTCCCTTTAGGACTATTATTAATTTTTATATTAAATTAGTTGTAGAACTGCAGAAATACGTATATTTGCAAGATTAATTTGCCATTTTGGGCAATTTTGTATATGGTTGAAATAGAGTTCGTTAAGTAATCTTGATGGGACTTAGGAGGCGAAGCTGTATCATGACGGAAACAAAAATTTTCATTTCAAAAGCCACCCAACGCAACTGGGACAAGCTGAAACACGGTGGTGCTGACCGGTTGACGCGACGGGCCAACAAGAGCCGTTCGCAGAAAATCATCACCCCTGAAGGGTATGTGATGGCGGGTAGCCTGCCCCGCTTTGTGGAAGAGCTGAAAGCTGCTTACTATCCAATGGATGACTTGATTTTCAGCCTTTGCGCGATGTATTTGGAGCATAACAAGGTCAACCCAACCAACAAAAGCCGTTTCTTCGAGGAGTACACGCAGTATCAACGAATTGACCTCGAAGTGCCGCGCCAGATCTTGAAAAACCGCCAAGACGACTGGATTGGTTTCATCTATCAGTCGCTGACCGCTGAAGGTAGTCGCATCTTGAAAGGGCTTTACTATACCAAGCCGGTGATTGTCAATGAGATGCTCTCGGATATTCGTGTCTTGAATGGGGAAAGATTCCTTGACCCTTGCTGTGGTAGCGGCATTTTCCTGCTGAAGGTGCAACATGCCCAGATGGAACAACTCTATGGTATCGACAATGATCCGCTTGCCGTGATGATTGCCAAAGCTAACTTGATTGTAAAGTTCAGTGAATCATCGGTTTATCCGCAGATTTACCAGATGGACTTCCTGCTTCATGCAGCCTCGGCTTTGGGCGACTTGAAGTTCGACTATATCGTCACCAACCCGCCTTGGGGCACAGAAAAGGGAAAGCTGCATGCCTCCGAAATCATACAATCCAAGGAGAAGGCTTCGCTGTTTTTCACCGAGTCGTTTAAGTTCTTGAACAGAAACGGAATACAGCATTTCCTTTTGCCATCCTCAGTGATGAAAATCAAGGTGCACGCCGACTTTCGCCGTTTCGTGACGCACGAGACTCATATGGAAAGCCTGAAATGCTATTGTGAGCGTTTCAAAGGCGTGTTTACCGATTTTGTCAGCTTGAAAGTCAGCAGAAAACCTATTTTTGGAAGCCAGAATTACTTGGTGTATGGCGCCAACAACGAGGTGTCAAGGAAGGAGTTCGTACCATTTGAGGATGACTTCTGTGCCATCCCGATGCTCAGCAACCGTGATGAAGCCATCATCGGCAAGGTGGAGCGCATGCGTCACGACGACCTTTCGCACAGCCAGTGGGCATTGGGCATCATCACGGGCAACAATGCCAAAGTGCTGAAGGACAGACCGAGAAAGGGTTTGGAACCCATTTATATGGGCAAGAATATAGGCAAGTACAGCCTGAAAAGAGCAAGCCGTTATGTCAAATATAATCGCGCTGATTTTCAGCAGTGTGCAAAGGATGAGTTTTATAGGGCGAAGGAAAAGCTAGTATATAAGTTCGTATCAAGCCATCTTTGTTTCACCTACGATGACAAGCAACGTTTGTTTCTCAATAGTGCCAATATCCTCATTCCCGAAGTGGATGGCATGAGTGTGAAGACAGTGTTGGCGTTTTTGAATTCCTCGTTGTTCAACTTCTTGTACGTCAAGCGATTCAACGACCTCAAGATATTGAAGGGCAACCTTTCGACCTTGCCTTTCCCGAAGATTACGCCTGAACAAGACCAACAACTCGCGGCGCTCGTTGACCGCGCCTTGAATGGCGACAAAGATGCTCCAAAAGAGATTGATGGGATGATTATTGATTTGTATCAGTTTAACAAAGAAGAAAGGGATATGATACAGGAGCATTAGTAGCAGGAAGTCCCAAAGCGTGAGGGATGGCGGATCCTTGCCCGCCATGAGGGTCTCCCGCTTTGGGTTTCTCAATAAAGCCCTGTTTTTCTGATAGCCTTTTCCAAGTACTTAACCAAAACTCAACCCAAACGACTATCTCTCCCCCAAATCCCTCATAGC
>CACXXW010000089.1 GCA_902771635.1 uncultured Bacteroidia bacterium
GACGGCTGAGCGGTCTTCAGAGTCGTTGAACTCGTCATCCAAGCCATTGTTGTAGAACAAGTTGGTGGTCATCAGTGCCAGACCACCGCCACCATGGCAATGGAAACAGTCGGCACCTTCCTCAGTGCAGAACAGTTCATAACCAGCCAATTCATCTTCGGTAAGTTCTTCTTCGCCGCGCAGGTAACGGTCAAATTTGCTGTCGGCAGAGACCAAACTCCGCACAAATTGGGCTATGGCTTTTTCGACATTGATGAAGGTGATCTCTCGACTGCCAAAGGCTTTCTCGAACATTTCGGGATAGTCATCGGTCTTTTGCAGGTATTTTACTACCTGGTTGGTGTCCGAATTGATTTCCACGGGACTGGTAACTGCCGCCAAAACCATATCCTCTAAAGTGGCTACGCCTCCATTCCAGCCTAAGCCTGAGCGGTTCCAAGCCAAGTTAATCAGCGGCAGCATGGCGTGATGGGTGCCCGTTGGTGCACCAAATTCAAAGCTTTTCTCTTGATGATGGCATGAAGAACAGCTACGGATGCCATCTGTGCCGTCGCGACCCGAAAGACGCGGGTCGTAAAACAGTTTTCTGCCTAAAGCCACACCTTCCTCGGTCATGGGATTGTCGGCAGGGATGTTGTTCTTCGAAGGGAAATAAGATGGCTGTGTGAGCTCATAAGACGTTGGGGCATAATGGTTTTGCTCAGGCTTGCATGCCGCAATAATTAACAACATAGCCATCATTATTCCCCATAACCTTATTGCTTTACGTTCTGTCATCCCTAAAATCTTTGAGTTTTAAATATTAAATCTTGAATCTTTAAATTTTGAATCCTCAATTCTTTCTTTCACGCTTTCCCAACTCCAAAAATGCGGTTTGGGCGTGGCCTTCTGCATCACATTTTTGAACTTCTCTGCAAGTTTATTATCTTTTTTCATGTCTATATTGTTTTCATTCTCAGTAGGTTTTCCAATTTTGAACACATCTTTACCATTGCCGCTGAGGAGCCTTTGTGCATATTGGTTTTGCATGATATGGCTTCCAATTTCGTTGAAGTCAATTATATGTGGATTGCGGAACCAGTTGTCGATTACCATCGTCAAGTCAAGTTGGTTTTCAGCATTGGCCTTGACATGGAACTCAATAGGCAACTCTACGATGAAGTAGTTTTGGTAAAACTCGGTGCAATCTTCGTTTTGTCCGATACCGAGGTGGATGGCTAATGGCGCAAGTCTTCCTTCATCGTTCAAATATTTCCCATTTAACTTCATATAATGGTAGCCTCCGCCTAGCATATCAGGCCAAAACATCTCCGACTCTGGTGGGTCATTGAAGAGACCTGTTTGGTTATCGGTTTCATCAAGACCGAAGGTGAAACGGAGCGCGGTGTAGTGGCCAATAGGCAGGGGCTGGGTATGCAATGTTTGCAATTCCGGGATGTTGGTGTCCATATAAAAAACACGGTTGATGCCTGCTGTGTCAAGGAGATTGCGTTGAAGGAGCGGAGTCCAGTTGCCTGCTTCGTTTTGTAGTTCCAAGTTGGAGAGGAACCATTGGACCTCAGTAACGAGGAAGGTATTGCCCGCTTCGTTGATATAACATAAAGTGTCAGTGGCCAACGGCATATTATTGATTTCATAGCCGATGTTAATGTCGATTTCGGCCTTTTCGTTGCGCTTCGAGCAGGCTGTAGCCAGCAGGGCAAACAAAAATACCACTATTCTGGTTTTCATCTCCAATGATTTTAACTCACTTCGTGTCGTTGAATCTTCGATTTCGGATGCGAAATTACAAAAAATCTGCCAAAATTGTGTATTTTTGCACCTCAAAACCGAAATACAATGGCAGAATTCAAAATTGGCGATAAAGTGAACTTCCTTAGCACCGTCGGTGGAGGCAAGGTCACAAAAATCATAGACTCCCGTATGGTGATGGTCGAGGTGGAAGACGGCTTCGAAATTCCTACTTTGATTACGGATTTGGTACTCGATTATCGTTCCATGCCTGCCCCAAGCAAACAACAACAGACGGTTGAAAAAGTGCAGAAAGAGGTTCAGGGTCAGGAACTTCTGAAGCAACAGCAGGCCGAAGAAGCAAGAAAGGGTGGTCTGCGTCGCTTTGCAAAAGAGGCTGAAAAGGAAGGTGTGTATATGGCTTTCGTGCCACATGAGCAGCAATGGCTTCTCACGGGACCGCTCGATGTAGTACTTGTCAACCACACCCCTTACGAGATGCTCTACACCTTCACCATCAAGGAGGAGGACAAGTTCGCCAATGTGGACTTCGGCCAGGTGGACAAATACGAGAAAATTGTCATTGAGACCATCTCGCGCGACGACCTCGAGTATTGGCTCAACGGTGTGGTACAAGCCATTTTGACGGCTGAAACTTCTGATTGTGTGCTGCTTCCGCTGAATGCACCATTCTCGCTGCGGCCTGGACGGTTCTACAAGGAAGGCAGTTATCTCCCTTCGGGCATTTTAGGCGAGAAATCGGTGATGATTTGCCTCTCCGAGCTCATTGCTCTCAAGCACGGTGACAGCGATTTTACTAAGATTTTGAAGGAAGGTGTTGGCGCTCAAGCTCCTGCGAAGAATCTGGTGAAGCAAGAAGCACCCATCGACAAGCATAGGGTGGCTCCTGGTGAGGCTATTGTTGATTTGCACATTGGTGAGTTGGTCGACAACATTTTGGGTATGTCGAGCCACGATATGTTCAAGATACAGACGGATTACTTCAAGAAAATGCTCGACAGCGCGATTGCCGCCGACTACTCCAAGGTGACCTTTATTCACGGTGTGGGTAATGGCGTGCTGAAAAATGCCATCATCGAGGAATTGAAGAACTACAAAAACACCGAGAACCGCATGGCCAGCATTGCCAAATTCGGCGTAGGTGCCATCGATGTCATCATATCTGAAAAGAAATGAGGAAGTCCTTAGTAATAGGATTAGTGTCGCTGGTACTTGCTTCCTGCGCGCCCAAGGATGATCCTTTCTTCGGGCGCTGGACGGTAGACAAGGTGAATGTCGATTTTGATGCTGACTGGGCAACGCCTGAGATGGTGCGACAATTTGGCTCGATGGAAAAGGACAATGTCGTCATGATCAGCAATGATTCCGTGTTGACATTGGTCATGGACGGCGATACAATGCAAGGCAAGTGCTCGTTGCAGGGTACTCGTATTATGGTTGACGGTGAGCCTTGGGGGTGGTTTGAGGAGGGTATGATAAAAACAGAGACCTCCACGCCCATGGGCTATGTGAAGACCTCTTATGTAAAATCCAATCAGTGAACCCGCAGGGAATCGAACCCTGAGCTAAGGAACCGGAATCCTTTATTTTATCCATTAAACTACGGGTCCTATTTTGGACTGCAAAGGTAGTAAGATTTTGGAAATTTCGTACCTTTGCCGCTTCAAAAAGCATATTTTTTAATGTAAATAATTGGATATAAATTGTTTAAGACATGAAAAGTGGAAAACTGAAACAAGAAATTCTGGCCTATTTCTATTTGATTTTAGGATCGGCTCTTTTCGCTGTCGGCGATGTGATGTTCGTGAATCCCTATCACTTGGCTCCTGGAGGCGTTTACGGTCTTGCCAACGTGTTCAACGCCTTATGGGGGTGGAAGATTTCCGTGTCCGGCATTTGCATGGACATACCTTTGCTGATTATCGGCACGATTATCTTGGGACCTAAATTCGGCATTAAGACCATTATCTCGGTGATCTTGATCCCCGTGTTTACTTATGTCCTTGAGACTTTCTGGGGCTATGCACCTGTGATCCATGGTGGCGCAGTAGCAGCCGATACCCAGTCAGCACTCTATTACATCGCTAAGGACGGCTCACAGAGTTGGTTCATGCCTGATATGTTCTTGAACACTGTGGTTTCTGGCCTTATCTATGGTGTGGCTATCGGTGTCATCTTCCGTTCGGGTGCCACTTCGGGCGGTTCCGACATCATTTCCATGATTATTCACAAATACACAAAAATCAGCCTTGGAACGCTGGTGCTTATTGTCGATAGCATCATCTCTCTGACCACGCTGCTTGCCTTTGAAGATTTCCGTTTGCCCATTTATTCCATCATCCTCATCTTCATCGAGAGCAAGATTATCGACTTGGTGGTGGAAGGCGTAAAGAGCTACAAGACAGCTTTTATCGTTACGGATAAGATTGAGGAGGTGCGCAACTTCATCATCAATAATTTGGACCGCAGTGGTACCGTTTTCGCGGGTAGTGGCCTCTATCAAGGTGCTGAGCGCAAGATGATTTATGTCACCTTGAACCGTTCCGATTTGGTCAAACTGAAGGCCAACCTCCGTTTCCTCGATCCGAATGCTTTCGTCAATGTGATTGAAAGCAGCGAAATCATGGGCAATGGCTTCAAGGCACTGCCTACTGAATAGCCTTTAGTACCTGCTCAATCGCCACGGGGAAATACGCCTGCTCCAGATGGTGGATTTTAGCCGCCAGGGAGTCAGGCGTTTCTTTTTCATCCAAGCTGACGCGGGCTTGCAGGATAATCTCACCGCTGTCGTAAATCTCGTTGACATAGTGGACAGTGATGCCAGATTGGGCTTCCTTGGCCGCCACTACGGCTTCATGCACATGCTCACCATAGAAGCCTTTGCCGCCATATTTGGGCAATAGGGCAGGGTGGATGTTGACAATCTTCTTCGGGAAAGCCTTGACCAAGTTCTCTGGAATCTTCCAAAGGAAACCAGCCAACACGATAAGGTCGACATGAAGGTCTTGCAGCTCCTTAATGAAGGCTTCGCTTTTGAATTCTTCTCTATTGATCATACGCAGGGGAATGCCCAATTTCTTGGCTCGTTCAATGGAATAGGCCTTGGGATTGTTGCACACCACATTGGCGATTTCAACATCTTTGTTGTCGGCGAAATATTCGGCAATGCGCTGCAGGTTGGTGCCATTGCCACTAACGAATATAGATAGTCTTTTCATTCTCTGTATCTTATAGTTACGGTTTCGTTTCTGCCCAAATCGAACCACACCAAATAGCCTTCGTCCACCTTGCGGAAATCGATGGCTTTGCCTTCCACCACGATGGGTTTGGTGCATAGCAAGGTCAGACCTTTGATGGCTTCGTTGGAGTTGGTCAATTGTATGGTCTTGTTGTCGATAATAAGGTACTCGATGCTGTTGAGCTTCTCGTAATAGCTGAGGTATTTTTCAATGGTAGTGGGTAGGATTTTCTTCTCATCGCGGAAATGGGCGAGTTGGCTCAGCGCGAAATTGAAGCCTGGCATGGCTACGGCGCTACCGTTTTCGTTGTACTGCCAGAAGGCGCGATAAGGATTACTCCAGGCTGGATAGACATGGGTGATAAACACATTGTGTTGGTCCACAAGACGTTGCAGGCGGATGCTGTCGAAGTAGTAATACCATTCGTGGTCTTCGTTTACCTCTAAGGTCGAGGGTGTCGACCACAGCAGGAAGTCTTTGTCGCCATTGGGCAAAGTGGTGATTTGACGGTTGGGCAGGGCATCGCCGAAGCCGTCGAAAGGTTGCACGAAATGACCGTCGAAGTTATGGCTTTCCATGCGGTTTTCCTCATAATAGGCGTTCCAAAGATATCGCACGCCGTTCTTTTTCCAAAGCTCGGCGGCATATTGTGGTGAATCGGGTAGCAAGCCATCGCAAACCAAGTCCTCACGATTTTTGTCAGGACCGTTGTTATAGCCATGGTCAATCCAACTCTTGGTGTCGAACTGCCTTCTCATGAAACGCATGGCCTTGGGAAATTCGCTTGGAATGGTGGTGTAAATCTCGGGTGAGTGCTGGCAGATCTCAAAGCCTTGTTTTTTAATGGTTTTCAGTAGTTTATAAAACTCCTTATCGGTCTTAATGGAAGCTACCAAACCTTTGAAAAGTCCGTTGCTGGTCTTCTCGTTGGTCACATTGTCGGGGTTCCAATAGAACACGCTCTTCGTGACGGGAATGTTGAAGTAACAGAAACCGCCAACGGCATCTTCTGGCTTGGTGATGTTCTCATTCCCAAAGAGTACGGCGCGATGGGTGCGAATATCAGTCCAGTCGGCATGTTCGGTGAAGATGAAAGCCGATTGGTAACCGTCCCACACGGGCATGAGGCGGGGCAATTCATCAGGAACACTATTGTAAAAATCTATATAGCCTGTCAGTACTTCGCCTGCCTTGACATTACGATAGGAGATGTCCTCGAAGTAATCCGACGTATCCGCTCTCATGGGATAATGCAATAACGGATGGTCGCGCCAATAGTCGATGTTGAAGCAGGCATATCGGTTGTCTGTATCGAGTTGAAGGGAGGAAATGCCCATGTTGTGGTAGGTGCAGAGGCTCAAACTATCGTTTGTGATGCTGAAACCTTCACGATCAAGATAATATGAGTTTTGAAAATGGGTTGTGTCGATGTGTTGGTTGCGGCGGTAAACGGAGAGTTGGCCTTCTGGGAAAGGCAAAATAAAAGCTAGACGTAGTAATTGTAAGTCTTCAAGGAAGGTAGAATTAATCTTTATTGTAATATGATCTTCATTCTCGTTGCCATCTAACTGAAAATCATAATACGCCATGGAAGGGTCGCTCACCGTGTCGCCTTGTGCGTTTATATATTCTAGGACGGGAATAAATCTGTTTCCTAAAAATTTAAACGTCTTATAGTGTAGAACTTCATTGTCTGGCAGATAACTGGGTTGTGGAATGGCGTTGATTTCCAGTCGTGCATCGTCGAAAAACAGTCTTTTTTGGTCCTTATTCCAAACATAGACCTTGATTTCGCCACCCTGCGTATAACTGGCGGGGAAGTTGAGGTCAAGCTGCACTTGCGACCAATCAGTTGTGTCGTTCACATAATCTGCAAGGGGATAGGCAGCCCAATAGCGGTTGCGGATGGTGTCGTCGATGCTCACCACAATGTCGGCTTGGGTGTTGGCATCGGCCTTAAACATGAAGTCGTATTTGCAGTTGACATTCTGGTTGGGGAAATTCTTGCCTGCGTTAATGTCGAAGCCCAAACCATATTCGTGTATAGAGTCGCAGATAGAGACGTAATTCACTTCCGTTGCGCTGCTGTCGGCCACGATATGAAGGTTGAACCAAGGCGCATTCCACTCCTGACGGTTCTCAAAGTCGTTGGTATATACCTGTGCCTTGGCCAAAAAGGCGGCAAATATGGCCGTACAAAACAGTATGATTCTGGGGTAAAACCTCATCAATGTCTTATTTTCGGCAAAAATAGTGTTTTTTGTGCTGAATCAAGTTCGCTTTCGGCAAAAAACTCTTGGTTCCTTTATATATATAAATAAGGTGTACCTCAAAAACAGTCTTGAAGACAATTTTGGCAGGCAATGTAAAAAGTCACCCTTTTACCTCAAAAACATGAAATTTTTCCAGAGAACCTTGGCCAAAATATGCATCTTTGGGTTGAAAAAGAAGGTTTCGTGCCCTAAATCTCATAGTTTTTTGAAAAAATTGTTGTTTTTAAATATTTGATAATCAATATAATATAAAAAAGTTTCAAAAAAATGAAAAAAAGTGTTGCGCGTAATGAAAAAAGCTGTACTTTTGCACCCGCTAAACGAGAGAGGGGAAAGCAAGATTATGGAAGACGTTTGGCAAAGTTCTTTGAAAGCTTGAGGCCAGCACAAGAAAACGGTCCGCATCCGTCGTGGAGACGGGAGGCGGACACGGGAAAAGGAACACAAGAGAACGAAGGCG
>CACXXW010000090.1 GCA_902771635.1 uncultured Bacteroidia bacterium
ATGTGGGATCGCCTTGGTTACATTAACTGCACAAGCGCTGGTCAGCAAGCTGTTGCCACTGACGGTACCTACATCTACACTGGTAGCTGGCAAGCCACCCCGAGTGGCGGCAACCGCTTCTACAAGTACACCATGGACGGCACCTTCGTTGAAGGCTTCGAAATCAGCGGCATGAACAGTGTCCAGCTCCGCGACCTCACCTTCGATGGCCAGTACTTCTACTGCGGCGCCAGCTCATCCACGCTGTATTGCCTCGACCTCACCAACCAGACCCTCATCGGTACGATCAACACTAGCTGCAGTGCCATCCGTCACTGCTCCTATGACCCGGATCGTGATGGCTTCTGGATGGGCGACTGGAGCACTTTGGCTCTCTACGACCGTAATGGTGCTCTCGTCCAGAACGGCCCGGCACCTACCAGTGCCTATGGTTCAGGCTATTATGATGGCCACCTCTACCTGTTCTGCCAACCTTCCAGCGATGCCAAGGTCTTTGACTATGATATTGCTGCCAACACGCTGACTGGTCCTGTGTGCGATATGTCTTCAACTCCTGGTTATACCACTGGTATTGCTGGCGGTGCTTTCGTTGCTCAATATGGCGACAAGATGGCATACTTCGGCAATATGCAGCAAGACCCGAACCTCATTAGCATCTACGAACTTGGTGATGCCGGTACTGGCCCAACGCCTCCTCCGACCCCGAGTGGCGACGTCCTTGGTGCTATGGTGTTCTTGAATGGCGAATGGGAAGCCTTCGTTCCTGCTCCTACCAACAGCTACGAGTTCCCGAGCGCTGGTGAGTACTGCGTCCGTATCGTCTATAACGGTACCGCTGACCTCCCGAGCAACAACTTCTACTATGCCATGAGCTGCGAAGAGTGCGAAGGTGATGTTCCACCTACCTGCGAACCTGGCGATCCTATCCATGCCGAGGCTATCGGTGCCACCGACCAAGTGAGAATTTGGTGGGGCACTGAACCTACACCTCCTGGTGCAAGTGGCTGGTTGACCTATGGTATTGATGAACCTGAAACGGTAACTATTGTTGGTGCTGGTCAAGGCGTACCGATGTCATGGGGTATGAGAGTACCTGTTAGTGCTCTTGGCGAGTATGTGAATAGTCACTTGACTAAGGTGAGATTCTTCCAAGTTGATGAATCTGGCTTCTCCGCTACACAACATGGTGATGTGACAGCCAACATTTATCTTGGTGGTACTACTCCGCAAGGCACTCCTGCTTCCTCGAAGACCTTCAACGTACCCAGCAATGCGTTTGAATGGATGGATATCGAACTTGACAATTCGGTTCTCATCGATGGTACACAAGATCTGTGGGTGACCTTCCATAGTGATTGCGTGACCTGCTCGCATCCTGCTGCTGGTATGGATGATATCGCTGGTACACCTGACAATCGCTGGGCAGAGCTCGGCGGTCAGTGGGATGATCTAGCCAACTTAGGTTTGACTGGCACGATGTGGCTCATCCAAGCCTATGTTGATGGCGGTGCAAAGGGCAGCGAGAGACTGATTACCTTGAGTGGTGACCAAAGCGCTATTGCTCCTGCCTACAGTGGTAACCTGACACTCAATGCTGCTGAGACTGTGACTCCTGTCATGAGGAACCGCGCTAGCATCGTGAAGTACAACGTGTATCGTTCTGACGATGCCAATGGCACCTACACTCAAATTGGTGAGGTTGCTGAGGCTGGTCAAACCCTCTACGAGTACTTCGACACACCTGAAACCGCTGGTACTTACTACTACCAGGTGACTGCCGTGTACAGCGATGGTTGCGAATCTGCTCCTGCTCTGGCTGCCGATGACCCGACTCACAACTATGTGAGCGCTTACGTTGATGCAGTCGGCGAGAACAGCGACAATGTTGCCCTCTATCCTAACCCGACGAAGGACAACGTGACGATCGAGGCCAATGGTATGAGCCGCATCACCGTGGTGAGCGTCCTCGGCCAGGTGGTCTTCGACACCGAACTCAATGCCAATGTCTACACCTTGAACATGAGCCAGTTCAACGCTGGTATGTACATGGTGCGCATCTACACTGAAAACGGTGTGATCGTCAAGCGCGTCACTGTCATGCAATAAATGACAATCGGTTGATCTTGTAGAGACGCAAAATTTTGCGTCTCTACAAACCGATGCAAAAAAGGAAAGGCAATCCATTTGGGTTGCCTTTCTTTTTTGTATTTTTGCGCCCGCAAAACTCAGAATATGACTATAAAGGAAATACAAGATAGCATCGTAGAGGATTTCTCCATGTTCGACGACTGGATGGACCGCTACGCCATGCTGATAGAGATGGGGAAGGAGTGCCCCATTATCGATGACAAATACCGCGATGAGGCACATCTCATCAATGGTTGCCAATCGCGTGTTTGGCTCAATGCCGAGTTGAAAGACGGTAAGGTGTATTACAGTGCCGATAGCGACGCGGTTATCACCAAGGGCATCGTCAACCTATTAATAAAGGTGTTCTCTGGACAGAGGCCAGAAGATATCCTTGCCGCCGACCTCTCGTTTTTGGATGAGATCGGGCTGAAAGAGCATTTGTCGCCCACGCGCTCCAACGGCCTCTTGGCCATGCTGAAACAAATGCTGCTTTATGCAGAGGCATTTAAACTGAAGGAGGGACAATCATGACACAGGAAGAAATCAACACCCTGAAAGAGACCGTCATTTCGGTCTTGAAGACCATCTACGACCCTGAAATCCCTGTCGACATCTGGACGCTGCACCTGATTTATGGCATCGAAGTGGATGAAGAAGGCAATGTGAAGATTGTGATGACGGTGACCGCACCCAATTGTCCTGTGGCCGAGACCTTGCCTGCCGAAGTGCGTAACCGCGTGCAAGCCATCATAGGCGTGAAAAAAGTCGATGTGGAACTCACTTTCGACCCCGTTTGGAGCATCGACATGCTCTCCGACGAAGCCAAGGCTGATTTGGGCTTGGATGGGGATTTCGGCAGCTTTACTGCGGCAGACTTCCTGTATTAATGTTGTAGAGACGCATTGAATGCGTCTCTAATATCGGTTTTGAAACGTAATGGTTGCGTCTTTAATATTGGTGTAGAGACGCAATCATTGCGTCTCTACATATTACAAATTATCATAGTTTTCCAACAAATCCTTCGCCATTCCAAGGAACATAAACGCCACGGCGTTAAAGTCCATGTTGAGGTCCTTGCTGAGGCCAACGCGGTCCTTAAAGATGGCCACATTGAACCATTGCAGGCACTGGAAGGCGCGGTGGAAATAAAGGCGTTGCAACTCTTCCTTGGTAGGCTTGTGGCCAACATAGGCTTCCAATAGCGACAAGGCCTTGTCGAAGCCTACATTGCCGTAACATGCGATGTCATAGAAGGGATCGTTCATGCCGGCAAACTCCCAGTCGAGCACATAGAGCTTGTCGCCGCTGATGACGAGGTTAGTGGGCTGATAGTCGCAGTGGCAGGGCACTTTGGGCACATTGGTCTGGGTGGCACGGATGTCATCGAGTTTCTTGCGTAAATCGAGGTATTCCTGAGGGAAGACATAGCCCGTTTCAAGGCAGTAGTTCTGGTCGGCATCGAGGCGGCCAAAGGCATTGTAATCCTTGAACTTCATGTCGCTGTTATGGATTTTCTTCAGCGCCTTCACCGACATTTCGTTGTAGGAAACCACATCGGTGGTGCTCATGATGGTGCCTTCCACATACTCAGCCAGTTTTTCACCGGAGCGAATCTCGACATATTCCGTGATGTTGTTCAATCCCAGTCGGTTAACCTCTTGGATGTTAGCCCATTCCTCTTCACGGTCAACGAACTTTTCGGCAAACTTGCCAGGCACGCGGTAGGTGTATTTCTTGCCTTGGCATTCAACGACATAGGTATAATTGCTCATGCCGCCTTCAAGGCGCTTGATGATGCGGGCCCCTGAGCCTGTCGAAGGGTGAGCATGAAGCAGTGCGTTTACTCTAAAAATGATGTAGTCTTCAATAGTCATAGTAGTATATTTTTAAATGGATTATTGTCATTTGATTTGGTCGGCAAAGATACATTTTATTCGCATTGTAATGAAGTATTGGATGCGTCTTTTTGTTGAATTGTAATAAATTTCAACGGGAAATACCTTGATAAGCGATTTTGTTGTATTTTTGCAGCCGCTACGGGGATTTAGTTCATCTGGTAGAACGTCAGGTTCGCAATCTGAAGGTGGCCGGTTCGAGTCCGGTAATCTCCACGGAATCAATAAGAAAGCCGCTGTTTAGCGGCTTTTGTTGTTATTCCTCCACTTGATTCACCACCATGACATTCTCATTCTTCAATCGAACCTTTAGCCACCGTTCGATGCGGTCGTGATTCTCAGTAGGCATGGGCTCTTGTGTGGTGATGAACGCTATGATCTGTTCGGTGGCAATGCTGTCGGAAACGTTGATTGAAGCACCCCTGCTAAGGCTGACCTCAATGATGTTTGGGTATTGCGTGAACAGCTCTTTGGAAATGGCATCGACTGGTATCTTTTTCGATTGATAGTCGGAAAGCGTAGCCGTCAATTTGGCGATGCTGTCGTTCAACGTCTTGATTTGCTGGTCGGTGTGTTCGTAGATACCTTTCACGATTTCTGTTTCGGAGAGATCTTGTCGCATGCTGGTGGCGTCTTCATGGAAAACGATTTGGCTGCGTGTGATGCCGTATGCTTCCGCGCTGTTGTACAGTTTCTTCTTGGCTTCTTCGGTCAATGTTTCACCGGCAAGGAACAATTCTAATTTGGGTGCTTTGCGCGAATAAGTGGCCTTGTGGTCATAAATAAAGCACTTGCCAAGGTTCTTGTTTTCGGCCACCACCTTTTCGGCATGGATGTTGAAATTGTTCTCCTTGATAGTGTTGACTGCGGTTATAATACTGGGAACCAAAACGATAGCGAGTATGATGTAGACTGCTGCTTTGGGTAGGTGCTTACGGGTTTCACCTGAGGCCTCGACAATGGGAAAGCGGAAGTATTTCACTGCGGCAAAGGTGGCCAAGGCAATGAAAATGCTGTTGATAATAAAGAGGTAGAGTGCGCCAAAAATGACCGAGCCTTTCCAGATGGAGATGCCGTAGCCTACGGTGCAAAGTGGAGGCATCAGCGCCGTGGCGATAGCCACGCCTGTAATGACGCTGCCCTTGTCCTTGCGCGAGGTCTCGATGATGCCTGCCAAACCGCCAAAGAGGGCGATGAGCACATCATAGATGGTGGGATTGGTACGTGCCAACAGCTCTGATGGATTGGCCAAACTCAAGGGACTGAGCAGGAAAAACAAAGAAGAGGCGATGATGCTGATGATGACCATCACGCTGAAATTCTTCATCGAGTCCTTCACGAGCTGATTGTCTTCAGTGCCGAGTCCCAAGCCGAATCCTAATATGGGACCCATCACAGGTGAAATCAACATCGCGCCGATGATGACGGGGATGGAGTTGACGTTCAAGCCCACTGAGGCAATAATGATGGCGCAGGCCAAGATGAAGACGTTGGTGCCTTTGAAAGCGATGTTTTTGCGGATGGACGTGCTGGCATTCTCATAATCGATCTCATCGGAGAGGTGAATGAGGGATCTCAAATATACAAGAATCCTACGGATGATGTTTTTCATAGGTTGATCTCTTTGTAAATTGCAAAGAACAGCATTTTTCTTGAATTGTGCAAGAATCAACGGCGGAAAATGCTTCTGATGGCAATCAGCATGGGGAAGATCTCGACGCGGCCTAAGAGCATGATGAGCATAGCTGCCACTTTCTGGAATCCTAATAATCCAGCATAGTTGCCCATTGAACCGACTTCACCGAAGCCAGGACCGACGCTGCCTATGCAGGCAATTGAAGCCGTGAGCGAGGTCTTGAAGTTCATACTGATGGCGAAAAGGATGGTGCCGATAGCAATGATGAGGATATAAGTGCCCATGAAGGCCAATATCGAGGTGACATTTTCTTCCGTTTTCACCTGCCCGTCCAGTTTGATGCGGTTGACATGCTTGACCCCAATAAGCGAGTTCACCATGCCTTTCAGGCTCTTGATAACGATGACAAAACGGTCCATTTTCATGCCGCCCGAGGTGGAGCCTGAGCATCCGCAGACCAAAGAGCAAAGCAATAGAATAGCCATGCTACCCGTTGGCCATAGGTTGGTGTCGGCGGTGGCGAAGCCGGTCGTTGTTGATAGGGAACAAACTTGGAAAGCCGCCAAACGCAAAGCCTTCGGGAAAGAAGTGCAATAACCACTGAAGTATAGGTTGGCTGTGACAGCGAGAATGGCAATGGTGACAAGCGCCAAAAACCATCGTACGACTTGTGTGTTAAAGAGAGTTTTGCGGTTGCCTTTGTCGGGCCAAACTGTCGAGAACATCAGGCTGAAATTGGTGGCACCCATCAACATGGCAATGCAAAGGATAGCATCGACGACCCAACTGTCATAAAAACCTACACTGAGGTTTTTGGTGCAGAAGCCGCAGGTGCTGCAGGCCGACATAGCCAAGGTAGTGGCATCAAACCAAGGCATTTTCGTGAGCCGTAAGGCAATGGCCGAAACAGAAGTGATGATCAGATAAACGACAATCATTCTATAGACGAAATGCTTCTTCCGCCCACCATAATATGATTTAGCGAGGTCCGACAGTTCCGCGCTAGCCAACACGGAATGGCGGTCATGCTGTCCGGAGATGACCAAAGAGACAAGGGTGACGATGCCAATGCCGCCAATCCAAGCTGATGCAATGCGCCAAAACTGCAAGCCGTTGGGAAGCGCTTCGATGTTATTGAGGATGGAAGCGCCTGTAGTGGTAAAGCCTGAGACGCTTTCAAAGAAAGCGTTGACGACGGTAAACTCTCCGCCAAACAAAAGATAAGGAATAGCTCCGAAGATGCAGGCAGCAATCCAACAACCCGTGACAATGCGGAAACCATCCTCAATGGTCATCTTTTCTTGGGGCTTGGTGCTGATGATGGCAAAAAAGCCACTGAGAAGCGAGGCCATGCCCGAGAAGACCAAAGGGTCAAAACTATCATCTGTGTTGTTCCTGA
This sequence comes from uncultured Bacteroidia bacterium, assembly GCA_902771635.1. Taxonomy (GTDB): domain Bacteria; phylum Bacteroidota; class Bacteroidia; order Bacteroidales; family F082; genus Limimorpha. The sequence goes on from CACXXW010000090.1 coordinate 7,061, forward strand.
AAGCGATGAACGCTGAGATAAACATTAGTATGGCAACACCGATCAAGGAGAAGCCTGCATAACGGATAGTGGTATTCCATTTCTTCATTTTGCCGTCGGTTTTGAAAAACAAAGGCAAAATTATTTTAGTGTTTTTTATGAGTCAATACAATAATGTTTATCTTTGCATTGATAAAATCAATAAAGAGATGACGCTGCAACAATTGGAATACATCATCGCCGTGGAACAGCATGGCTATTTTGTCAACGCGGCTGATGCCTGTGGCGTGACGCAATCAACACTGAGTCTGATGATTAAGAAGCTGGAGGAGGAGTTGGATATCAAAATCTTCAATCGCGACACGCATCCTGTCACGGTCACCGAAATGGGCCGGAAGGTGATTGACGAGGCAAAGATGGCGGTCTATCACACGAAGCAGTTGCTGGAACTGACCCGCACGGAGAAGGAACAGTCATCGGGTGACCTCAGCATAGCCATGACAACGACAGTAGCACCCGTGTTGATGCCTGGTCTGTTCCATTACATGCGGACAAAAAACGCAGCGATTCGTCTTCG
>CACXXW010000091.1 GCA_902771635.1 uncultured Bacteroidia bacterium
CCTTTCCACGCTCACCTCCAAGATCCTCTGCACGATGGCCGCCAACGACATCGACATCTACGAATGCGTCGAGACCATCATCCAAACCCTTCCGGTGTGTTCGGAGCGTGGTGTGGCCTACTCCACCTTCTCCATCATCCATGTGAACACCGAGGGCAAAGGCATCATGTTCGAGTTCGACAACCCCGAGGCTATCTATTACCATCGTGGCCAATGCCAAAACTTCGAGCGTATCGAACTCGATGTGTGCGGCAAGAAGGTATATCGCACCGAACTAAACCTGGAGGAAGATGACATCATCATTGTCATGTCCGACGGCACCATTCATGCTGGCATCGGGCAAATCCTCAACTTCGGTTGGGAACGTGACCAAATTATGGAACACCTCAACGCCAACATCACGCGCTCAATGTCAGCACGTGCCGTGGCTTGCCTTTTGGCATCGGCCTGCAACGACCTCTACGCCGACAAGCCTGGCGACGATACCACCGTGGCCGCCGTCAAGATTCGCAAGCGTTTGGATGTCAACATTATGGTCGGCCCACCTGTCGATAAGGAAAAGGATGACTTCTACATCGAGCAATTCTTGGCCGGTCCTTCAAAAAAAATCGTTTGCGGTGGCACCAGCTCCACCATTGTGGCGCGCCACCTGAAAACCGAGTTGAAGACCAGCTTCGATTTCCCCGACAAGGAAGTGCCTCCCATCGGCTACATCAAAGGCATCGACCTAACCACCGAGGGTGTGCTCACCTTGCGCCGCCTGATGCAAATGTTGGAGAAATACATCTCCATCTCCGACCTCACCCCCAAGACCTTCACCAAGAAAGATGGCGCCTCACTCCTTGCGGATTACCTCTTTGAGCGCGCCACCCACATCACCTTCTTCGTCGGGCAAAGCGTCAACGTGGCCCACCAAGGCCTGCCCATCGACACGACCATGAAAATGAAAATCGTGGAGAAAATTGCCAACGACCTACGCAAGATCGGCAAAATCGTCGAACTGAATTATTATTGATCATCCCACAATACCCCAAACAAGATGAACTCACAAAGGATTTTTGACACCGACGTACAACTCGTCAAATATAGAGTGCTGAAAGAAATCATCCGACGCGCCTACGAAGGCGGATTGGAGGAAGCCTACATGGAAGTGCCCAAGTTGCTCAGCCCCGGTCCGAAAGCCGAAACGCGCTGCTGCATCTACAAGGAACGCGCCATCCTGCAAGACCGCATCCAGATGGCGATGGGGGGCGACAAGAGCAACCCCAACGTCATCGAGGTCATCGACAGCGCCTGCGACGAATGTCCCATTGACGGCATCTATGTCACACCGGCTTGTCGTGGCTGCATGGTACACAGTTGCAAGGAAGTTTGCCCCAAAGACGCCATCACCATCGTGAACCATCGCGCCACCGTTGATAAGGATAAGTGCATCGAGTGCGGCAAATGCACCCAAGCCTGCCCCTACTCCGCCATCATCCTGCAACACCGTCCCTGCATGATGAGTTGCAAGGTGAAGGCCATCTCCATCGACGAGAACAAGAAGGCCAAAATCGACAACGAAAAGTGCATCTCCTGCGGCGCTTGTGTGTATAAATGCCCCTTCGGCGCCATTTCCGACAAGTCGTTGGTGCTCGACATCATCGACATTTTGAAGAAATCGGAGAACAACACGAAATACAAGGTATATGCCGTCATTGCGCCGGCCATCGTCAGTCAATGCCGCTTCGGGCGCGTCACGCAAGTGGTGACCGCCATTAAGAAACTAGGGTTCCATCACGTTGTGGAAGCCGCCCTTGGTGCCGACATCACCCTCTATCGTGAAGCCCAGGAATGGAACGAAAAGAAACTGATGACCACCTCGTGCTGTCCTTCGTTTGTAAGTTTTGTGGAGAAAAACTTCCCCGAACTGAAGCAATACATCTCTTCCTCGGTGTCGCCAATGGTGGAAACCGCTCGCCTCATCAAGAAATCCGATCCGACGGCCAAGGTCGTCTTCATCGGTCCCTGCACCTCCAAAAAACTGGAATACAGGCTCGAAAAGACTGGTGGTGCCATCGATAGCGTCATGTCGTTTGAAGAGTTGCAAGCCTTCGTTGACGCTCGTGGCATCGACACTACGCAGATGGAAGACTCCGAGTTGAACAACGCTTCCTACTACGGCCGTATCTTTGCCAAGTCGGGTGGCATCGCAAAAGGCATCGCTGACGTAGCCAAGGAGATGGGCGTGGAAGGCGTGAAGCCCATCGCCATGAACGGCATCGCCGAATGTAAAGCCGCTTTGACCAAGTTGAAATTCAACAAAGCCACCGAAAACTTCTTCGAAGGCATGGCCTGCGACGGCGGCTGCTTGAACGGTCCAGTGTGCATCACCCACAGCCCGCGCAACGTCGTCGATGTCGACAAATACGGCAATGAGGCGCAAGAAAAGACCATCTTCAACTCCGTCAAGTTGATGGAAGCTTTATAATTGGAAATAGTTTTAATGACGTTGTTTGAGGGCACATCCATTGGGTGTGCCCTCTTTGTTTTATTGCAGACTAATGCAAACGCAATGCGCTATTCTCTTATTTCCTGTCTCTCCCAAACAACGCTCCAATCCATTGTCGGTTGAGCCTTGAGATGTTCTGCCGCTTGATGAGTTTCGGACATTCAGCTTCGCAGGCATAGGTGTTGGTGCAGCTGCCAAAGCCCAACTCATCCATCTTGCAGACCATTTTGTGTACGCGGTCGGCAGCCTCAATTTGCCCTTGCGGCAACAAAGCCAAATGGCTGACCTTGGCACCCACAAACAGCATCGCGCTGGCATTCTTGCAAGCAGCCACACAGGCGCCGCAACCGATGCAAGATGCGGCATCCATGGCCATATCGGCTTTATGTTTTGGAATCGGAATCGTGTTGGCATCAGGCACACCGCCCGTGGTGGTGCTGATGTATCCTCCAGCTTGGATGATCTTGTCGAATGCGGAACGGTCAACCACGAGATCACGGATGACAGGGAACGGCTTGGCGCGCCAGGGTTCAATCCAAATGTCATCGCCATCATGGAACTTGCGCATGTGCAGCTGACAGGTGGTGATGCCGTCATCGTTACCATGCGGGCGACCGTTGATATAGAGTCCGCACATGCCGCAGATGCCCTCGCGACAGTCGTTGTCGAAGCACACGGGATGGGCTATGCGGTCGTTGATGAGCTGCTCGTTCAGGATGTCAAGCATCTCAAGGAAGGAGCAGTCGGGCGAGATGCCTTCCAAAGGATAGGTTTCGAAATGGCCCTTTGCGCGGGCGTTCTCCTGACGCCAAATATGTAATGTTAACTTCATGGCTTACTTGTAATTACGGTTTGCGATTTGGATGTGTTCATAGACCAGTGGCTCTTTCTCCATGGTCTCGGGTTGGCCATGGCCTTGGTATTCCCAAGCGGCGACATACATAAAGTGCTCATCGTCGCGGAGGGTCTCACCGTCTTGGGTCTGGTGCTCAGTGCGGAAATGACCGCCGCACGATTCCTCGCGATGCATGGCGTCATCGATGACGAGTTGTGCCAGCTCAAAATAATCTTCAAGTCGATAGGCTTTCTCCAACTCGGGGTTGAACTCATTGGAAGTACCAGGGATGAAGACAGACTTCCAGAACTCATCTTCCAATTGTGAGACCAACTTCTTCGCTTTGGTGAGGCTCTTTGTGTTGCGCGCCATGCCGCAGTATTCCCACATGATTTTGCCTAAAGCCTTGTGGAAATGATCCACGGTCTTGTCGCCTCCAATCGTTATCAATTTGTTGAGACGTTCGCGTACAGCCACTTCTGCTTTGTCGAATTCTGGCGTTGTGGCCGAAATCTTCCCCACATAGATTTGGTCGGCGAGATAGTTCTGCATGGTGTAGGGCAACACGAAATAACCATCGGCCAAACCTTGCATTAGGGCGGAAGCACCGAGACGGTTGGCACCGTGGTCGCTGAAGTTGGCTTCGCCAGCAGCAAAGAGTCCTGGGATGGTGGTCTGCAGTTCGTAATCGACCCAAAGTCCACCCATGGTATAGTGGATGGCGGGATAGATCATCATCGGAGTCTCGTAAGGGTTCTCATCCGTAATCTTTTGGTACATCTGGAAGAGGTTGCCATATTTCTGTTCAACGACATCCTTGCCCAGACGTTGGATGGCATCAGCAAAGTCGAGGTAGACAGCATAACCTGTGCCTACACCGTAGCCAGCGTCGCAGCGTTCCTTGGCGGCACGGCTTGCCACATCACGTGGGACAAGGTTGCCAAACGCGGGATAACGACGCTCCAGGTAATAGTCACGGTTTTCTTCAGGTATCTCGGTGGGTTTTAGCTTACCTGCACGAATAGCTTCGGCATCCTCCTTTTTCTTGGGCACCCAGATGCGGCCGTCGTTGCGAAGGCTCTCGCTCATCAGGGTGAGCTTTGATTGATAGTCACCATGCACAGGGATACAGGTCGGGTGAATCTGCACATAGCAAGGATTGGCAAATGCGGCACCCTTGCGATGGCACACCCAAGCCGCGCTACCGTTGCTGTTCATGGCATTGGTGGAGAGGTAATAGAGGTTGCCGTAGCCACCAGTGGCGAGTACCACAGCATGGGCGGCATAGCGCTCCAAGTCGCCAGTGACAAGGTTGCGGACAATGATGCCGCGGGCACGACCTTCCACCACGACAAGGTCCATCATTTCGCAGCGCGTGTGCAGTTTCACCGTGCCTCGTGCGATCTCGCGGCTCAAGGCACCGTAGGCGCCGAGCAGCAGTTGCTGTCCCGTCTGGCCTTTGGCATAGAAGGTACGGCTCACTTGTGCGCCTCCAAAGGAACGGTTGTCGAGCAGTCCGCCATAGTCACGAGCGAAAGGCACGCCTTGGGCCACACATTGGTCGATGATGGCACCGCTGACTTCTGCCAGACGGTACACATTGGCCTCACGGGCGCGGTAATCGCCTCCCTTGATGGTATCACGGAAAAGGCGTTCCACACTGTCGCCGTCGTTTTGATAATTCTTTGCCGCATTGATGCCGCCTTGGGCAGCAATACTATGGGCACGACGGGGTGAGTCTTGAATGCAGAAGATGTCGACGTTGAAGCCCATGGCACCGAGTGATGCAGCTGCCGAGGCACCAGCCAGGCCAGTGCCGACCACGATGATGTCGAGCTTGCGCTTGTTGGCCGGGTTGACCAGTTTCTGCGAAGCCTTATAATTTGTCCACTTTTCAGCCAGCGGACCAGCAGGTATTATAGAGTCTAGTTTCATATCATTGTATGTCTTTTAATTAGGAATGCTGAATGCTGAATGCGGAATTCTTAGAACCTTGTTACTTAAACATTCATAATTCAGCATTCATAATTCAGCATTATTATTATAGTCCGAAATACACCCCGATGACCACGACAGCGAACATCAGGCACACTACCCAAGTATAGATTTGGCCAAGCACCTCGATGGCTTTGCCGTATTTGTAGTTATACAGTCCGAAGGTCTGGAACACGGCAGCGAAACCATGCCGCAGGTGGAACCATACGACGGTAAAGAACACCAAATAGGCAAGGATGATGTGCAAGATCTTGAATTTCTCACGGGCTTGGTGGTAAAAGTCTGGCTCGACTTCAAGTCCAGCGGCCTCAAGGACAGCCTTGTCTTCTTTGTCGAAGTTGGTGAGCCAATTCTCCTTGGCGGAATACTCTCCATGCTGTTCGGCATAGTTGAATGCGTCGGGTTGCGTTGTTTTCAGGGCTACGACATCTTCCGTTTTGGCCATATATTTTCCTTTCACCCAGCCGATCTTCACAAAATAAAAATCGGTGAAGTGCATGATGAGACAGGCAAAGATGAGTATGCCCGTCCACACTTGCAGTTTGGAACCGGTGTGTGTTTTGGAGCGTTGCGGTTTATGGTAGCCCTTGGGTCGAGCCATTTTGTTGGTGACGGCCAGCCAAATGGCCAGAACCACATGCAGTAACAGTGCGGCAAGCAGGCCTATCTCCATCACCTTAACGATGAGATAGGTGCCCATGAAGTGGCAGAAAGCGTTGTACCATTCACCACCGTCATGTCTCAAAATGAGGAGATTGGCGCTGGCGTGAAACAGCAGGAAGAAACTCAAGAATGCGCCCAAGGCGCCAACGAGAATCTTCTTGGAAATGGAATGTATCTTTGGTAAATTCATGATAATAAGTATTTTCAGTTGGTTATTTCTTAGGAGCTCCTCCACCGAAGTCATCATACAAAATGTTCTCGGGTGCCACACCCAAATTGTCAAGCATGTTGACCACGGCAGCATTCATCGGGCCGGGACCGCACATGTAGTATTCGATGTCCTCAGGGGCTTTGTGGTCCTTCAGGTAGGTGTCGTACATCACGTTATGCACAAAACCAGCGGTATATTTCACACCCTGTGCATCGGCAGCGGGGTCGGGACGGTCCAAAGCCAAGTGGAAATGGAAGTTGGGGAAGTCTTTCTCAAGCTGCAGGAAGTCTTGCAAATAGAAGACCTCGTTCAAGGCGCGAGCGCCATAGAAATAGTGCATCTCGCGGTCTCTTACATTCAAGGTACGGGTCAAGTGCATGATTTGTGCACGAAGCGGAGCCATACCAGCACCGCCGCCTACCCAAATCATTTCGGGCAATTGTGTAGGGCTGTCACACTGTGGCAGCCGTACATTATTGGCCGAATGATCCTTGACGTGAAATTCCCCATAAGGGCCTGACATGATAACCTTATCACCAGGTTTCAACGAGAAGATATACGATGAGGCAATGCCTGGATTGACGTTCATGAATCCCGAACGATCAGGTTTGAAAGGCGGCGTTGCGATGCGCACCGTCAGCATGAAGACATCGCCCTCGGCGGGATAGTTGGCCATCGAATAGGCACGGATGGTGGGTTCAGTGTTGACGCATCGCAGGTCAAACATCTTGAATTTCTCCCACGAAGGAAGGTATTCCTCCCCTATCAGTTCCTTGTCGAAGTCGGCATATTTGATGTCGAACTTCGGTATCTTGATTTGGGCGTATGAGCCAGGCACGAAGTCCATGTGCTCACCGGCAGGCAACTGCACCTTGAACTCCTTGATAAAAGTGGCCACATTGCGGTTGCTGACCACTGTGCATTCGTATTCCTTCACGTTCAGAATCGACTGCGGCACCACGATTTTCAGGTTTTCCTTTACCTTCACCTGGCACCCCAAGCGCCAATGGTCCTGAATCTGCTTACGGGTGAAGAAGCCTACTTCGGTGGGCAAAATCGTTCCGCCGCCTTCCACCACACGGCATTTGCACTGGCCGCACGAACCTTTGCCTCCACAAGCAGAAGGCAGATACACTTTCTGTTCGGCCAACGTGGCAATCAACGTGTTACCCGTCGTGACGGTCAGCACTTTGTCGTCGTTGATGGTAATTTTCACCTCACCTTTGGGCATGAGTTTGTTACGCACCCATAGCAGCAGGGCAACAAGCAGCAAGACAATGCCTAAAAAAACAATAATGCTAAGTAATATATTGGTTGTAAAATCCATAATATCAAATTTTTATGCCCATAAAGGCCATGAAAGCAATGAAATGCCTACACCCTGCAGACCTTTGGGAACTTTGGAATAGCGCAGTTTCTCTCGAATAGCGGCGATGGCCACAATGGCCAGCAGCCAGCCAATGCCTGAGCCGAGACCGAACACGGCGGCCTCTCCCACGTTGCTGAAGTTGCGCTCCTGCATGAAGAGCGAGCAACCCAAGATGGCACAATTCACCGCAATCAGCGGAAGGAAAATGCCCAAGGCGGAATAGAGCGACGGCGTGAAGGTCTCAATCACCATCTCCAGAATCTGAACGATGGCTGCGATGATGGCGATGAAGAGGATATAGGTCAGGAAGCTCAAATCGACAGAAGCCAATTTGGGGCTGATCCATGACAAAGCACCAGGCAAAAGCAAATATTTGTTGATCAGATAGTTGACTGGAACGGTAACGACCAACACAAAAGTCACGGCCAAACCCAAACCGGCGCTGGTCTTGACGGTCTTCGACACGGCAAGATAAGAGCACATGCCCAAGAAATAGGCAAAGATCATATTGTCGACGAAGACGGATTTAATAAATAGTCTGAAAAATTCCATGGCCGTTTAGTTTTGGTTATTCTCTTGCATTTCGGGGTTACGGGTACGCTGAATCCAAATGATGACGCCTACCACAATAAGTGCCATCGGCGGCAAAATCATGAGTCCGTTGTTTTGATAACCAGCTTCGTAGAATGATTGCGGAATGACCTGGTAGCCAAGTAAGGTTCCTGAGCCAAAGAGTTCACGGAAGAAGGCTACGATGACAAGTATCAAGCTATAACCCAATCCGTTGCCCAAGCCGTCCAAGAACGACTCCCCAGGTCCATGCGACAAGGCAAAAGCCTCCAAGCGCCCCATGATAATGCAGTTGGTGATGATAAGTCCCACATAAACAGATAGTTGTTTGCTTACATCGTAGGCAAAGGCCTTCAGGAATTGGTCAATCAAGATGACCAAAGTGGCCACAACAACAGGTTGGGGATGCCCTTTCGGAGCAATGAGATGATGAAATTCGACAGGGCTGTCACCACGGTCACAGAGGCACCCATCACCAAGGCAGGCTTGAGTTGGGCGGTCACGGCTAGGCAAGAGCAGATACCCAGCACCAAAACGGTGACGGGATTGGTCTTGCGCAGGGGTTCTATAATGAGTTTCTTCAAGTTAGCCATAATTATTCTCCTCTCTCTGCAATTCTCGTTAAATACGTCGAATATTTCTCCAAAGTGTTGTCAATCATTTCTTTAACTCCCTTTGAAGTTTTGGTTGCACCAGTAATGGCATCAAATTGAATAGGAACGAGGTTTCCATTTTCAAGTATCTGTTTGCCAGAGAATTGACCCTGGAATTTCTCGGTTGTGATTTCACCACCCAAACCAGGGGTTTCCGACTTGTGGTCGAAGTTGGCACCCAAAATGGTCTTGCCATCGGCAGCAATGGCGAGATAACCCCAAATGGGGCCCCAAAGTCCGTTGCCCTGCATAGGGATAACGCTGATTTGTCGATCGATGACAAATAAAGGAAGGGTGCCGTCCTCAGAAATATTGCCACTCTCATCCAACAGAAACGAACCCGTGCAATGCTTCTCGAAAAGCAAGGGGGCGTTTTTGGCATCCACGTTGGGAATGCCCGCCGCCGTAAGGATGCTG
>CACXXW010000092.1 GCA_902771635.1 uncultured Bacteroidia bacterium
CCAGTAAGAAGAGTGTAGAGCTTAGTTTTCATAGCGATGTGTTTTTGAGGGTTCTTAATTAGGAGTTAAAATTCCGTTTTTAATCTAATTTTTTCCTTTTTATACCGCAAAAATACAAAATGAAAAATTTTTGTCAAGCAAAAATTTCAACTATTTTTCGTCACAAAGGATAAGCCGCTGTGTGACAGCAAGAAAAAAATGGTACTTTTTTGAATTTAGTTGATTTAAATTTAGAAATTCCGCTTTAATCGTGAAATTTCCGCTTTAAATCAAGAGTTGTTTTAACTGGTTGCCCTAGACTGCTTCGTACCTAGCAGTGATATGAAATGTGTGCTGAAGCAGAGTCAAGTAGATTCCCTACGGGAATGGAGGACCAATTTGTTTTGTTACCTGCGGCGGCAGGAAAAGTTTACGAATTGTAAATGTCACAAGCCGCCGCGAGATGAATAAAGGACATGACTCCATTCCCGAAGGGAATCTATACCCCTTCAAAAACAATCTGGCTCAACTGTTTCTTGTCGAACACCTGATTGGCCACTTCAAGGATGTTGTCAGCCGTCACGGCTTCTACCTTGCGAATGATGTCGTCCATGTATTCGATAGGCTCGCCCATGATGAGTGAACGGGTTGCACTCAGCAACTCATTCATGCCGCTTTCATAGCTTAAAGCTACCTGTCCGATGAGTTGCTGCTTGGCATGATGCAGTTGCAAAGTACCCAACTTTTGTGTGCAAAGCTTATCCAATTCCTTGTGTACCAGTTCAATGGATTTATCCAATGAGTCAGGGTCGACGCCCATGTAGACATTAATGAGACCGACATCGGAATAGGCGGTGTATTGCGACTCGATGCTGTAGGCGAATCCGTATTTTTCACGGATGTTCAAGCCAAGGCGTGAACTCATGGCGGGTCCTCCAAGCACATTGTTGAGCATCACGACAGGCATCTTCAGCGGACTGCAAAACTCGGGTGCGATACCGCCTATAATGCAGTGGCTCAGATGGTTGTTGCGCTTGTCGGTGCGGCTTTCAGGCTTGTAGCCTTTGAAGGTTTCGCGTTTTTTATTAATAAGATGTGCGGGCTGGCCACCAAAATAGGTCATAGCCAGCTTTTCAAACTCCTTGAAACTGATGCCCCATGAAATCGAGGATGTCCTGGCGATGGAATCCTTTTACCAATTCGGTGGTACCCAGAATGTTGCGTGCCAAAGGATGCCCTTTGAAGACCATCTCCTCAAACAAATCGTAAATCTCATCCGATGGAGAATCCAAATAGGAGTTGATCTCATCCAAGATGACTTCTTTTTCCTTGGCCAGCTCGTTTTCGGGGAAAGTAGAGCGGAAGGCGATGTCGGCGAAAAGGTCGAGACTGCGTTTGTAGTGCTGCTTGAGGAAGGTGGCTTGTAGGCAAGTCTCTTCCTTGGTGGTGAAGGCGTTGAGGTCGCCGCCCACATTGTCTAAACAGCTCAAGATATGGTAGGCCTTGCGGTTTTGCGTGCCTTTGAAGATGGTGTGCTCCACGAAATGGGCGAGGCCGTTCTCGTGGGCCAGCTCATCGCGGGTGCCAGTCTCCACCATCAGCACCAAGTGGGCGATTTCGCCTTGCTTTTCCTTATGTATCAGCCGAATGCCGTTTGGGAGGACAGCCTCGGAGTAGTAGTTTTCCTGCATCACTTAAAAATTGGGCTGCAAAGATACGATAAACGGAAAACATTTCTAACTTTGCGGCTTTAAATTCAAATCTTTATCTCTTATGAAAAAACTATTATTCCTACTGCTTTTGGCGGCTTGTTCCATGATGGGCTTTGCTCAGGCTACCATCGATCCACTCCTGAGAGAGGAGATGAACCGCCGCAACGATGCCGAACAAATCAAGGTGATTGTGATCATGAAATCGCAATACGACCGTACATTGTTGAATCACCGTTCCGACTATTTCGTCACACGAGCAGAACGTCGCGAGTTTGTGGTCAATGAGCTGAAGAGTTTCGCTGACATCTCGCAGTATGACCTGCGCCGTTCGCTTGTCGAGATGGAACGCAACGGCATGGTGACAGAGCCCACGGTACTATGGATGGCCAATGCCATGTATTTCGATGCCACGAAAGCGGCCATTCAAGACCTGGCTCGTCGCAACGACATTGAAATTATTGGTTTTGCTATGGAGCATAACTGGATTCCTGATGGGGAAGAGCCTCAATCGGCTACTGCCACGCGCGAAATCACGCAGAATGTCTTGCAAGTGGGTGCCAATCAAGTGTGGGAACTGGGTTATACGGGCGAAGGTGTTGTGGTGGCCGTCATCGACACGGGTGTCAATTACAACCACGTCGACGTGGCCGACCATCTTTGGGATGGCGGTACGGAGTTTCCGCATCATGGATACGACGTGAAGAACCACGACAACGACCCTATGGATGACCACGGACACGGCTCGCATTGCTCGGGAACAGTGTGCGGCGATGGCACGGGAGGTTCGCAAACGGGTATGGCACCCGATGCCACATTGATGTGCGTCAAAAGCATAGATAGTAATGGCAATGGTGGTGCCCAAAGCATCTCCGAAGGCATACAGTGGGCCGTGGAGCATGGCTGCGATATGTTTAGCATGTCGTTGGGCGTGGCCAGTTCATCGATTCCTGACCGTACTTTGTTGCGTCGTACTTGCGAGGCTGCCTTGGATGCTGGTGTCGTGGCCGCCATTGCTGCAGGCAACGAAGGTAGCAGTCAAGGCCAATATCCTATTCCGAACAACGTACGTGTGCCGGGCAGCTGTCCTCCGCCTTATATGGATGATATACAAGGCACGAACCCTGGCGGACTGAGTTGCTCGGTATGCGTAGGCGCTGTCGATTACAACGATAATGCAGCCTATTTCTCTTCGCATGGTCCAGTCACATGGTCGAACACCGAGTTTGGCGACTATCCCTACAATCCAGAAATCGGTCTTATCCGTCCTGATGTATGTGCCCCTGGCGTCAACATCAAGTCGTTGAACTATGCTACCAACAGCGGCTACACCAACATGGACGGTACTTCGATGGCAACGCCTTGTGTGGCGGGCTGCATGGCTTTGATGCTGAGCAAGGACATAGACTTGTTGCCTTCAGAAGTCTGCCGTATCCTTGAGGAGACTGCAGTGCCTTTGGCGGATGGCAAGAGTAACACCTACGGCTTCGGTCGTGTGAATGTTTTGGCCGCTGTCGAAGCCATCCAGTTGGGTGCCATCAAGTTTAATGCCTTCGAAATCCACGACCCTGAGGGTAACAACAACCACAAACTCAATCCAGGCGAGTCGGTCATCATGTCACTTACTATGGATAATGTGTCAGAAGAAGCCGTGAACAATGTCTCTGTCATTCTCTCTACAGACAATCCGAATGTTACCATCATTAACAATGAGGCCCAGTTCCCGAACTTCGCTCCTAACCAAACGCATACGGTAATGGGTGCTTTTGCTTTCTCGGTCAACGATCAAGTGATGGCTAAGCAGAAGATAAAGTTTAATGCGGAGGTGTTGGTCAATAATGAGCCGATGTCACGGTTTAACATTAATGTTACGGTTTATGACCAATTGCTTCAATTTGGTGCCTACGCGGTGTTGAACGACGATGATGACAACGGCCTCCTCGATCCAGGTGAGACCGCAGACCTTCGCATTATGGTCGACAATGCAGGAAACGAATTGGCGCAGATGGTTGTGGGTACATTATCAACTGATTATAACTACATCACCCTGAACGAAACAGAGAAAAGCTTCAGCACGATTGGCGCGAATCTGATGGGTTACGCCGATTACAGCGTCACCCTTGCCCCTGACACTCCTGAAGGTTTTATGATTCCGCTCACCCTCACTCTTGTGGATGCTGATGGTAGGGCTACTGAACTGACTTTCAATTACAAGAATTCGTGTAATGTCATTTTCAGTTTGCATGCTTATTTCGGTTTTGGGTGGCATGGCAACTCTTTGAGTGTGAGTTATTCCGATGGCACACCTTCGGAGCAAATGGCTATCAACAACGGTTCTTCGGCCACCTATACCCGTGAACTAAGTTCGGGATCTACCATCACCCTTAGATGGAATAATGGCCAGTGGCCGAAGGTGGCTTCAGCGGCGCACAGACCTTTACCATCAATTGCGCTGGCGGTAGCGGCACCACTGAATTCTGCGCCCCGATTCGCAACTTGACCTATGATGCGGATGTGAATGCTGTGGTGTTGACTTGGGAAGCACCCCTGAATGGTAATCCATCGGAATACGAAATCTATCGCGAGACCGAGTTGCTCGGGACCACTACGGCATTGACTTATACTGATAGCTCAGTCGAAGAAGGAGTATATAATTACTGCGTTTATGCTGCCTACAACGGCTGCCAAAGCGAGTTTGTTTGTGCTGAAGTGGAGGTGTCGCACTGCGCATCTTTGCAGAATCTTGATTATACTTTGAACGATGACTTGTTGCTCACTCTTACTTGGGAAGCTCCCGAAGACCCGACAGGACTGGTTGAATATCAGGTTTATTTGGATGGTGAACAACTAGCATCTACCAACGAGTTGACCTACGCTTTCACCATTACTGAAGGCGAGCATGACATCGCTGTGAATGCGGTCTTCGAAAGCTGTGAGAAAGACGAACATATCGTTGTGTGCGTCGTAGGTGCTGTGGAGAATTTGCATTATCTTGGAGATGGCGCAAGTGCCATCATAGCTTGGGAGCCGATGGACGGCGTTAGTGGATACGAGGTTTATCTCGATGGTGAGTTGGCCGCTACGGTCGAAGAGCCCGCTTTTACCGCTTTCCTTGTGTCTGGTTTGACGGTTGCGACGGTCAAGCCTGTCGTTGATGGCTGCTATGCTGTCGGCGCCAGCATTGAGATGTGCTATTGTAACCCAGTTACGGATTTGGCTTTTGTTGGTCTCAGCGAGGACGGAATGATTTCTTTCGCTTGGAATCCTGTCGCTGACGCGGAATCATATAGGGTGTATTGCAATGATGTACGGTATGATACCGAGGATACTTCTATTGCATTTGAGGCTGTTGTCGGTGAGAATACAATCACGGTAGTTGCCGTGTCCGTCTATGGCTGCGCCTCTGAATATATTAGCTTGACGCAAAATGTCTGTGTCGCAGTGGATGGTTTCGACTATTCCTTCGATGGCAATGTGGTCACGGTGACTTGGAACGGCGATGCTGACTTCTATGAGGTTCGTTTGGACGGCTTGGATGCTGAAATCGTGGGAACTCATACCTATACGGCCACTTTGGAGGGCGAACATAACATTCAAGTGGTTCCCGTCTATGAGGATTGTATCGCCATGATGGCACAGTTTGACTTTAAGGTCAACAACACCGCGCCCGAAATTCGCATCACTGATGTCCGCGAAGGCGTGATGGCCACGGCTTGGAATGCCGTTGACGGTGCCATTGCCTACAATCTCTTCCGCGATGGCGAACTGATTGCTGAGAACCTCACGGGACTAAGCTACAACGACACGGAAATGGCCATCAACGCGCAACACTGCTATGCTGTTCAGTCGGTGTTTGAGAAAGGCGTTTCCGATAAGTCGGAGGAAGCTTGCGCCAACTACTATGCTGGCGTTGGTGAGAACGGCAGCAAGGTCAACATCTTCCCCAACCCAACTTCAGACAAGGTGACCATCGAATGCATCGGCATGACGCTGATTGAGGTTTATTCTCTTGAGGGTAAGCTGGTGCAGCGTATCCAAGTTGAGGGCGATACCTATCAGCTTATTGGTCTCGAAAGTGGTGTCTACACGCTTCGCATCCGCAAGGGTGATGAGACCTTTGTCCGCCGTGTAGTGAAGATGTAAAGTTGTTTTTGGATTGAAAATCAAGGTCGCTTCGCATGAAGCGGCCTTTTTTCTTATTTTTGCAGATTCAATACTAAAGCAAGTCTTAATCCGTTAATTTGAAAAAAGGTAAGCATGCGCAAAATTTTTATTCCTTTATTCCTGCTTTTTGGCATTTCGCTCTCGGCTCAGATGCCCAAAGACATCATGAAAGACCCTATTCCTGTGGCTATGTTCCAAGCGACATACGCTTTCCACATCCCAGGCCTCGACACCAAGGATTTATATGGTGTCAATCATAACGTGGGCGGTGGCTTTGCTTATAAAACCGAATCCAACTGGTTGTTTGTTGTCAACGCCAGCTACATCTATGGGCCCAAGGTCAAAGGTGACCGTGTGGAGATTTTTGGCGAGGGCATTACAAACGATGCAGGCGAAATCATCGGCAGTGGTGGCAATTTCGCGCTTTTGGAACTCAACCAGCGCGGCTTCCATCTTCAGGGCGAAGTGGGCAAGTTGTTCCCTTTCGGTGTCAATCCAAACAGTGGCTTCTTCATACAAGGCGGCCTCGGGTATCTGCGCAATCGTATCCGCATCGACTACCAGCAGACCTTGCTCAACACGCCTTTACCCGTCGACAAGGATTATCGCTTTGGCTACGACCGCATGCGCGGTGGTCCGGCGGCACATCTTGAGGCTGGCTATATGCTGCTCAACGACACCCGTCTGCTCAACTTCTCGATTTCCCTTGAGGTGACCTACGCCCGTACCCGCGACCTCCGCGACTACGACTTCCGCGTGTTCACCAATTCCGAGACAGGGGTGATGGAACCAGTGGGCTACACCGACCCGAATAAGCGCTACAACGACTTTTATTACGGCATCCGCGTCACTTGGAGCATCCCGACCTACGAACGCAAGCCGCAGGATTTCTATTATAATTAATAGGTGTCAGTCTTATATACCATAGGTGTCTTGCTGTATTCCCTCGGCGTGAGGATAGCCGCTTTGTTCGGTAACGCCAAGGCCATGCAATGGGTGAAAGGACGCAAAAAGCAAGGGTCCTTGAGCTTGTCGAAAGGCCCGATAAATTTAAAGACGGCCCTTCGACAGGCTCAGGGACCTGATTCTGCTGAATGGATTTGGTTCCACGCCGCCTCGTTGGGTGAGTTCGAGCAAGGCCGTCCTGTTATCGAGGCACTGAAAAAAGAGTTTCCCCAATACAAAATCCTGCTGTCGTTTTTCTCACCTTCGGGTTACGAAATCCGCAAAGACTATCCCTTGGCCGATGAAGTGCTCTACCTGCCATCCGACACACCCGTTCACGCTGCCCAATGGGTGCAACGCCATCATTTCGTGGCGGCGTTCTTCATCAAATACGAGTTTTGGTTCAACTATATGCGGGCGCTGAAGGACGCTGGTATCCCTTTGTTCTACATCTCACTCATCCTGAAGCCCGATTCCTATTTCTTCCGCTGGTATGGCACTTGGTTTTTCCGTCAACTTAAAAACGTGATGCATTTCTTCGTGCAGGATGACACTACGGCCCAACTGCTTCAATCCAATGGCCTGACAAATGTCACCGTGTGTGGCGACACGCGTTTCGACCGTGTGGCGGCCATAGCCCAGCAGGTGAAGCCTTTCCCCGAGGTGGAACAGTTCATCGGCGGTCGCCAATGCATCATTGCTGGCAGCACTTGGCCGCCCGATGAGAAGCTGTTGGTGGACTTCTACCAGAAAATGCCCGAAGAGTATTGCCTCATCATCGCTCCTCACGACATCTCCGAGTCGCATGTGGCGCAAATCAAGGCCTTGTTCCCCGACAGTCAGCTTTATACTGAACTTGATGCAGATCAGCCATCAAGGTCCCTGAGCCCTCGGTTCCTGAGCCTGTCGAAGGAGTCGAAGGGCCGACCTGCAAGGATATTAATCATCAATACGATTGGCATTTTGTCGCAATTGTATCAGTATGCGCGCTTTGTCTACATCGGTGGCGGCTTTGGGGTGAACATCCACAACATCCAGGAACCCGTCACATTTGGTTGTCCCGTGGTGTTTGGTCCCAAATACAAGAGCTTCAAGGAAGCCGTCGACTTGGTTGGATTGGAAGGGGCTTTCTCTATAAAGGATGCAGGGGAATTAGAGTCGGTTTTTGGGCGGTTCATGCATGATGAGAAGTTTTACGCAAAGTCTTCCGAAACCTGCCGAAACTACCTTAATTCCCAAGTGGGGGCGACGGAAAGCATTCTAAAAGGCTTCAAAAAAGCACTTTTTTTATAAAAAAAGCGGCTTTTTTTTGGATTGTTGATTTTATTGTCTAATTTTGAAGGCTGATTTCTCGTTGAAATTCAGCTTAATAAAAAACAATGCCTATGCAAGACGATTCCCTGACCCTCCAACTCCCTCGCATTGGACTTAGCCAAGGCGACTTCAACGGTATCGGTTACGAGGTTATGCTGAAGACCTTTTCCGATGCACGCATGTTCGAAACTTTCACTCCTGTCTTGTATGGACAATCCAAGGCTTTCTCCTATTACAAGAAGAATTTCGGCATGGAAAGCCCCAACTATGCCTTGACCCGCGATGTGCGGCAGGCTGGTGACAAGAAGTTCAACATCATCAACATAGTGGAAAACGAGTTGAAGATTGAGCCGGGAGTGCCTTCCGATATTTCGGCTGAGATGTCGGTGCTTTCGATGAAACGGGCTGCCGACGACCTGCAGAACGGCTTTCTCGATGCCTTGGTGATGACGCCCGACAATCCTTTGGTGGCAAAAAGCAATCGTGATTTCCTGCTTTCGTTCCATAAGGAAGCCGACCCTTTGCAGGTGTTGGTGAGCGGACAGTTGCGTATCGCTTTAGCCACGAGTGACGTGCCTTTGCGTACTGCGCTCGACCAAATCGACATCCGTTTCCTTGTTTCTAAGCTCTCCACCTTATCGCAGGCCTTGAAAACGGATTTCGGCATTAGCTCGCCGAAGATTGCCGTCATGGGCGTGAATCCGCATTCGGGCTCAATGCCTACAGGCGATGATGAGAAGGTGGTGAAGGCCGTGGGCGACGCTCAGCAAAAGGGGATCTTTGCCTTTGGGCCTTTCTCGGCTTCGCAGTTGTTTGCAGCGGGCTGGTGGAAGAAATATGACGCCGTGATGGCCATGCACTATGAGCAAGGCGTGTTCCCGATGAAGTTCCTGTCGATGGAAGGTTATGCCTATTATTGGGCAGGCCTGCCTGTGGTGTGTGCCGCCCCGCTGCATGGTCCGGCCTACGACATCGCCAACCAGAACAAGGCTGTCCCCGACTCCTACCGCAAGGCGGTATTCCTTGCCGCCGATGTGGTTGGTCATCGTAGAGAGCAATAAAAAAGGAGGCTTAAGCCTCCTTTTTTATTGCTCTCTACGATTGGTTTACTTCACCACGAACTTGATGGTCTTGTTGAAACCATTGGCGCTGATGGTGCAGAAGTAGATGCCACTCTTGAGGTCGAGGCTGATGGCGTTTTCACCCATCTTCAGGCTCTTGTTGAACTGCTTCACAGTCTGGCCAACGAGGTTGACGATGCTGATGTTAGCCTCGACATCCTGAGATGACTTCACAACCACATAGTCAGTGGTGGGGTTGGGATAAAGGCCATAGACCACATCCTTGGCATCATAGTTATCAGGAACCGACAAAGGTTCAGAAAGCTGGATAGCGTGGATAATGTTTTCAGAGGCAATGCTTTGACCGTCATTCCAGTACAGACCAATCAGGTCATCGGTTTGAAAACCGAACCAGAACTCCAGTGGGGAGTGGGTGTTGGGGACACTCACGGTGAAGAGATTGTCGGAATAGAGGAACATGAAGTTGACATCTTCATTGGTGAGGTCATCCACAACTTGGTTCCAGTAGCCTCTGTCGACATCGCGATAGCTTACATAGATACTTCTGTAGTAGCGAGTGCCATTGTCGTCGAGTCGTCTGACGCAAGGCGACGAGAAGGCGCAGGCAAGATTGCCATGGGTATCACACGAAAACGCTGGATGGCCTGAAATTCCGTAGAATAGCTGATAATAATCGGATTCGTTGTAGAAAAGGTCATCATTCCACTCAATGCCTTCATACATCGGGAGGTAACCAATCCATTTGGTTGAGTCGGGGCGCATTTGGACATAGCCCGGTTCATTCGGGATAGGCCACCAGAGACGAGCGGCATGGTGTGGGTTGGGATTTGCAAAGTGTTCCTCAAATGGAGTACCGATATACTCCTCGTGATAGGTGTCAGCGATGGGACCTTCATAGGTGTCGTTCCAATAAAGGATACCATCGACGGAACGACCAGACCAAACGGAATATTGACCCGGCTCGTTGTCTGCGGTATGCATCATTTCAAAGGTGTTGAGGGCTACGTGAACTACGTCATGGTTGTCGATGACGATGGCACCATTCATCGGTCTAAACAGCGTGTCTGTGTACATGGCTTCATCCAAATCGATTCCTTCGTACGGGTCTTCCCAAACTCTTCTCAGATTCCAGGTCTCACCGTCATCGGTCGATTTGCACATCCAGACGCTGTTGGTCAAAGAACCTGAGTAGAGGATAGCCACAGTATGGCCGTTGGCTGCCAAGGCGTAGTCATCGCCTGAGAAGGCACCTGATTCATAACCAACATCAGCAAGGGGACCGTAACTAATTTCCCAGTTCTCGGCATCTTCCGAACGAAGATAGACCTGGTGGTTGTACACTTCATCGCTGCTGACTTGGTATTGGATGTCGCCGACGACATGGATGATGTTATGGTTGTCACCGGATGTGATCACTCTCGGCCAGGTGGCATTTTCATTGTAAGGATAGTCATCAGGGCTTGTTGGGAGTTCGCCTCTGTATTCCCATTCGCCTTCGCCGGCAACCTCTCTAGTCCAGCAACGCATAGGCGTGTGTGAGATGAGGATTTCGCCTTTCTCACCCCATTGTGCGATGGTAGGCCAGCCCGTTCTCATGGGTTCTACACGTTCTTCAGGCATATCACCCCATTCGCCCGTTTCAGCATTGTAGAAGTTGTAACCTGTACCACGGTCAGAAGCCGACTGGTTGGCTTGGTGTGAGAGTGTAGCGACTATACCGACCGAGCCATTATCCAACTCATACATACGGTTGGAACAGAAATGGTTGGACTGCAGGTCGTAAGTGGTCATCATGACATCGTAGTCATACAGGTCATCGAATCTGTTGACGACGACACTCTTGGCGGTTTGGGGAGCGAAGTTAGTCGCTGTGGCGTTGGTTTTCTCGTTACCCACGGCAATCTTCTTAGCGTTTGCCGTGGCTTGACGGATGTCATTCTTGGCAACACGCTGTTGTGCAAAAGCACTGAAGCCTAATGCAAGGCTTAATGATAGTAGTAGAATTCTTTTCATGGCTGTGTGTTTTTATTATGATTAGTATTATGAATGAGTCACTCATTATGAGTGGCAAATATAAACATATTTTGATGATTGTCAATAGGAAATGTCGGTTTTTCCGTTTTGCGGTGGTGACAACAAAAAAAGGAGACCCGAAAGTCTCCTTTTTTATTGACTTAAGTGGGAATTCTCACTTCACCACGAACTTGATGGTCTTGTTGAAACCATTGGCGCTGATGGTGCAGAAGTAGATGCCGCTCTTGAGGTCGATGCCGATGGTGTTTTCACCCAACGATGCTGATGTTAGCCTCAACATTCTCTGATGAGTTCACGACCACGTAATCGGTAGCGGGATTGGGATAGATGTTGTAAACCACATCCTTGGCTTCGTAGTTTTCAGGCACGCTCACAAATTCAGGGTCAGCATTAATCTTGATGGCATGCATAGTGTTGTCAGAAGCGTTAGTTTGGTTCGGGCCATCACCCCAGTACAAACCGATTTGGTCATCGCTCATGAAACCAAACCAGAACTCGCCAGGAGTGTAGGTGTTGGGGACGCTCACTGTGAACATGTTGTCGGAGTAGAGGAACATGAAGTTGACTTCTTCATCGGTGAGGTCGTCTTCAAGTACATGCCAATAGCCTTCATCAACGTTGTAGTAGCTTACATAGATGCTTCTGTAGTAGTAGGTGCCATTGTCGTCAAGACGTCTGGTGCAAGGTGACGAGAAGGCGCAGGCGAGGTTGCCAAAGGGGTCGCAGCTAAGAGCCGGATGACCTGAAGCACCGTAGAATCTGGAGTGATAATCTTTTTCGTGATAGAATTTGTCATTGTCCCAGGCGATGTTTTCGAACATCGGGATGTAACCAATCCATTTGGTTGAATCGGGCACCATGTGGACATAACCAGGATCATCCACGATAGGCCACCAGAGACGTGCGGCGTGGAACGGGTTGGGATGGGCAAAATGCTCTTCCATGGGAGTGCCCAAATATTCCGGGTGCTCGGTGTCTTTGATGGGAGCCTCTTGGGTGTCGTTCCAATAGAGGATACCGTCAACGCTACGGCCTGACCAGCTGGTATAATAACCAGGCTCGTTTTCCAACGAGTGAGTCATTTCTAAGGTGTTTAATGCGACGTGAGTAACACCGCTGTTGTCGATGACAACGGTACCATTCATGGGCATGAACAGGGTGTCGCCATAGTCAAAGACCTCGTCGAGTGAGCGGCCTTCGTGGGGGTGTTCCCAAATTTTCGTGGTCTCCCAAGTCAGACCATCATCGGTCGACTTGAACAACCAGGTGCTGTTGGTAAGGCAACCTGAATAAAGGAGGGCTACGGTGTGACCGTTAGCGGCCATGCAATAGTCGTCGGCTGAGAAGTTGTCCACCTCATAACCAAGACCGAGGTCAGCGATAGGACCATAGCTGACCGTCCAGTTTTCGGCGTCGTCCGAACGCCACATGACGGTGTGGCTGTGAGTCTCATCGCTACTTACTTGGTGCTGGAGGGCACCGACAGCAATGATGATGTTGTGATTGTCGCCGCAAGTGACCACTCTTGGCCAGGTGGGGTATTCGTCGTAAGGATATCCTGCTGGATAATCCGGAAGGGCACCTTTGTATATCCATTCTCCTTCGCCAGCAATGTCTCTTGTGTAGCACTGCATGTGGCTATTACCGTGGCAAAGCATGATTTCGCCGTCTTTCCATCGGGCGATGGAAGGCCAACCAGTTCTAAAATCTTCGATGCGGTTCTCAGGCATATCCTGCCACTCAGTGCCGTTGTAGAAGTTGTAACCCGTACCACGGTCGGAAGCCGACTGGTTGGGTTGGTGTGACATCGTGGTGACGTAGGCGACTGAGCCATTTTCCAATTCATACATGCGGTTGCTGCAGTAATGGTTGGACTGCAGGTCGTACGTGGTCACCATGGTCTCGCCGTCTTCGAGGTCTTGGTATCTGTTGACAACGACACTCTTAGCGGTTTGTGGAGTGAAATTGGTAGCTGTGGGGGCAACTGTTTCTTTACCCACTGCAACTTTCTTAGCGCTTACCGTGGCTTGACGGACGTCGTTCTTGGCAACACGCTGTTGTGCAAATGCACTGAAGCCTAAAGCAAGGCTCAATGATAGTAAAACTAATTTCTTCATAGTGTGTGTGTTTAAATTAGGTTAATAAGATTAGTCTCTGTTTTAACGTGCAAATATAGACATATTTTGATTGATGTCAACACAAAGTGCCGTGTTTTTTTCGTTTTGGGTTGGAAAATAAAAAAAAGGAGACCCGAAAGTCTCCTTTTTTATTGACTAATGTCAAGAGAGTCTTACTTCACCACGAACTTGATGGTCTTGTTGAAACCATTGGCGCTGATGGTGCAGAAGTAGATACCGCTCTTGAGGTCGATGCCGATGGTGTTTTCACCCATCTTCAGGCTTTGGTTGAATTGCTTCACAGTCTGGCCAACGAGGTTGACGATGCTGATGTTAGCTTCAACATTCTCTGATGACTTCACAACCACGTAATCGGTAGCGGGGTTGGGATAGATGCTGTAAACCACATCCTTGGCTTCATAGTTTTCAGGTACGCTCACATATTCAGCGTCAGCATTAATCTTGATGGCATGGATGGTGTTGTCTGAAGCATTCTGTTGTGTAGCGTTGCTACCCCAATACAAACCGATTTGGTCATCGCTTTGGAAACCGAACCAGTATTCACCAGGATTGTAGGTGTTGGGGGCACTCAGAGTGAAGAGGTTGTCGGAGTAGAGGAACATGAAGTTGACTTCTTCATCGGTGAGGTCGTCAACGACTTGTTCCCAGTAACCTTTGTCAACGTTGTAGTAGCTTACGTAGATGCTTCTGTAGTAGGAAGTGCCATTGTCGTCAAGACGTCTGGTGCAGGGTGATGAGAAAGCGCAGGCGAGGTTGCCGTAAGGGTCAACTGAAAGAGCAGGATGACCTGAGGCACCATAGAATCTTCCATGATAATCATTTTCATTATAGAATTTGTCGTTGTCCCAGTCGATGTTTTCGTACATTGGGATATAACCAATCCATCTGGTTGAATCGGGGTGCATTCTCACATAGCCGGGTTCATCCGGGATAGGCCACCAGAGACGTGCGGCGTGAGCCTGGTGAGGAGTGGCAAAGTGCTCCTCGAAAATAGTGCCAATATACTCCTCGTGATCGGTGTCGTGGATGGGATCTTGGGTGTCGTTCCAATAGAGGATACCATCGACGGCACGACCAGACCAGCTGGTGTAATAACCGGGGTCTTGGCCTTGAAGACGGGCCATTTCAAAGGTGTTGAAAGCCGTGTGGACAACGCCATTGTTGTCGATAACCATAGCACCGTTCATGGGTCTGAACAGAGTGTCTTCATACCACACGTTCGGGTCGTTCCAGTCGGAACCTTCGTATGGGTCTTCCCAAACTTTCGTTGGCGTCCATGTGATACCATCGTCGAGTGATTTGAACATCCAGACGCTTTGGGTCAAAGAATTAGTGTAAAGAATGGCTACGGTGTGACCGTTGGCTGCAAGGACATAGTCTTCGGCGGAGAACTCAGTTTCTAAACCAACTTCAGCAATGGGGCCGTAAGATATGGTCCAGTTCTCGGCATCCTCCGAACGGAGATAAACCTGATGGTGAACTACTTCATCGCTACTTATTGAGTGCTGGATGTCGGCAACCACGTGGATGATGTTGTGGTTAGGGCCAGAAGTGGCAACTCTCGGCCATGAAGCATCGTCAGTGTAAGGATAGCCTTCGGGAGAAGCGGGGAGTTGGCCTCTATCTACCCATTCGCCTTCGCCAGCGATGTCTCTGGTCCAGCAGTGCATGGGAGCGTGTGAGATGAGGATTTCGCCCTTGTCGCCCCACTGAGCGATGGTGGGCCAACCCATTCTCATGGGTTCGACACGGGCTTCAGGCATTTCCTGCCATTCTGAGCCGTTGTAGAAGTTGTAACCTGTACCACGGTCTGTTGCCTGTTGGTTGGGTTCGTGTGAGAATGTAGCAACCACAGCGGCTGAACCATTATCCAACTCATACATACGGTTGGAGCAGAAAGTGTTGGACTGCAGGTCGTACGTGGTCACCATGGTCTCACCGTCTTCGAGGTCTTGGTATCTGTTGACCACGACACTCTTTGCGGTTTGGGGAGCGAAATTGGCCATTGCGGGGTTGATCTTTTCATTACCCACGGCAACTTTTTCGGCTTTCATTTGGGTAGCGCGGCTGTCGTTCTTGGCAACACGCTGTTGTGCAAAAGCACTGAAGCCTAAAGCAAGGCTCAATGAAAGTAGTAATACTTTTCTCATTTTTTTGTGTTTTTAATGGTTAGTTATTACGATAATTAGTCTTTATTTGGGCTGCAAATATAATCATTTTTGGAATAGTAATGGTTAGAACGGCATTTTTTTTGATTTTTTTCGATTCATACGATGGTAGTTCTTTGGATTGTTGAGATTCCCGAAGGGAATGGAGTTCCCCACTTCCGTTTCCAGCGGCGGCTTATGCCATTTACAACTCGAGAGCGTTACCTGCCGCCGTGAGTTACAATACAATCGATAATCCATTCCCAAAGGGAATCTCAAAAAAACTTCTTTTCTTGTAAAACGAATAGTTTTTATTCCTACTTTTACACCCTCAAAAACTTTATCCTATGAAAAAGCTATTTCTACCCTTGATGCTGCTCTGCCTCGCGGCTTGCAGCACTGAACCCAAGGCCGATTATGTTGCCGAACCAGCCAATTATGTCGATCCCTTCATTGGGACGGGCGGTCATGGCCATACCTTCCCAGGCGCGACTGTGCCTTTCGGCATGGTGCAGTTCAGCCCCGACACGCGCATGAACGACTGGGACGGCTGCTCGGGCTACCACACCTCCGACAACACCATCCTCGGCTTTAGTACCACCCACCTTAGCGGCACCGGCTGCTCCGACTATGGCGACTTTAGGTTTATGCCCATTGTGGGCGAGGTGAAACTCGACAAAGGTGATGAAAACAATACTGCTTCGGGCTACCGCTCGGCATTCAAACATGAGAATGAAGATGCCAAGGCAGGCTATTATGCCGTTCTCCTTGATGACTATAATACAAAGGTAGAACTTACCACTGGCGACCGTGTCGGCATGATGCGCTGTACTTTCCCGAAAGGTGCGGATGCCCACATGTTCCTGGATATGATTGAAGGTGTCAACGATGAGTTTGTGTATGAAGCCAATCTTAAGATGGAGGGCGCGAATGCCATTAGCGGTTTCCGACGCACCAGAGATTGGGCTAACGAGCAATACCTCTATTTCTATGCTGAGTTCTCGAAACCGTTCAAGGATTATTCTTTCTTCGACAATGGTGAAAAGGTGGTTGCGGATACCGCTGCAAGCGATAAATTGAAGGCATGTTTTGATTTTGATACGGCAGAGGGTGAACAAATCGTTATGCGCATCGCTATTTCCGCCGTCGACGTGGAAGGCGCGAAAAACAACCTGAAAGCCGAACTCGCCGACAATGACTTTGATTTCGATGCACTGAAGCAAAAAGCTTACGACAAGTGGAACAAGGAGATGAAACGCTACGAGGTGGCCGACAACAACGAGGCCAACAAGACGGTGTTCTACTCCGCCCTCTACCACTGCATGGTTGCCCCCAACCTTTATAGCGATGCCGATGGCCGTTACCGTGCCCACGACCTGAAGGTCTATAAGTCGGAAAGACCTGTCTACACGGTCTTCTCGCTGTGGGATACCTTCCGCAGCCTGCATCCGCTCTTCAGCCTGATGCAACGCGAACGCACCCTTGATTTCATCAACACCTTTATTAATAAGTACGAGACCAACCCGCACCACATGCTGCCCATTTGGGAGTTGGCCGCCAATGAGACCTACTGCATGATTGGCAACCACGCTATACCCGTCATTGCCGACGCCTATTTCGCTGGTATCCGTGACTTTGATGCCGAAAAAGCCTTGGAAGCCATGGTGGTAAGCTCGAAGGATGACTTCCGTGGCATGGGCGCCTATATGAAATACGGCTACATCCCGATTGAGGTTGAGGGTGAAGCCGTTTCCAAGACTTTGGAATATGCTTACGATGACTGGTGTGTGGCTCGCATGGCTGAAGCTTTGGGTAAGACAGACATTGCCAAGGAGTTTTATGCCCGCGCACAAGCTTATAAGAACATCTACAACCCCGAGAACCAGTTCTTCCAAGGTCGCCGCAATGGTGGCTGGATGCGTCCTTTCGACCCTGCCCAAGTCAACTTCACGCTGACCGAGGCCAATTCTTACCAATACGGATTCTTCGTGCCGCAGGATGTGAATGGTCATGTCGACTTGATGGGTGGAGCGGTTGACTATGAGGCCAAACTCGACGGACTCTTTAACGCTCCATCCAACCTGACAGGACGCGAGCAGCCCGACATAACAGGTCTCATTGGACAGTATGCCCATGGCAATGAGCCAAGCCACAACACGGTGTATATGTACAACTTTGTTGGCAAGCCTTCAAAGACGCAATACTATGTAAAGAAAGTCATGGATGATTTCTATACCGACCGCCGCGACGGTTATGCCGGCAACGAGGATTGCGGCCAGATGTCGGCATGGGGCGTTTTCTCAGCCATGGGATTCTATCCTGCCACACCCGCTTCGGGCTATTATGTGCTGGGACTGCCGCGTTTCCAAAAGATCAGATTGACAATGGAGAACGGTAAACAATTTGAGGTAGTGGCTAAAAACTTGAGTTCCAAGAATTGCTATGTGGAATCAGTGAAACTGAATGGCAAGTCGTTGGAACGCAGTTACATCACCTTTGAAGAAGTGTTCAATGGAGGTGTCTTGGAGTTTACCATGACCGATCAAGCCAATTCCACTTGGGCAACGCAACCCGAGAATTGTCCTGTGATGCGTATCCCTGGCGAGAGCATTGTCATCGTTCCCACCATCAACACCAATTCCGACACCTTCTTCGACAGCCTGATGATCAGCATGAGTCAT
>CACXXW010000093.1 GCA_902771635.1 uncultured Bacteroidia bacterium
CAATGCTGTTCGGCAATGTTGCCGTTCAAAAAGTTGCCCCTTCGTTCCTCGTGTCAACTTTTTGCCCGTCAATAATGCCGCCCAGCCCGCGCGACGGCCAGCCTCTACTTCTCTTTGCCCTGTTCAAGAAGCGTTTGCCGCACCTTCGTTAGTACGTTAGTACGAATAACGAAAGCACGATGTGTCGTAATAAACAACAACAAAAACGCCTCTTGCCCAGGTCGGCTACATCGGGCTTGTAGGCGGCTCGCCTGCATGAAAGTCCAATGAAAGGCCGTCGCGCCTTACCCACAGCCTGGGCTTAATGATGAGCAAAAACCCCGCCAGCGGCTGCCTCAACTGCTATCCTAAAGCTTCAACGTACTTGAAAGCTCTCATTACCCAACCCTCATTGCGGGCTTGACCCGCAATCTCAACAAATTTCACTATCTTTGAAGCCTCAAAACGCCAACACTATGAAAAAATACTCCCACGCATGGATAGCCTTTATGGCCATAAAACGATTGGAGGTCATTGCCACCACCGACAACGAAGCCGTTGTCAAAGGTGTCAGCGAAGATGTCCGCAAAGAAGCCAAAGCCCTTGTCAGGTGGTTCAAAAACTACCGCGATTTCGTCATCCAAGGAGCTTGGTACCCCGATGAGGTGTTCAAGGACATGTCCACCAGCCACATCGTCAAATACCAACCCACCGAGGATGGTCCTTACACCACCTTCGACAAACTACCTACCACTCATAGCATCTATGAACTGATGCGGAAATCTTCGCCATTGTACAACAAGCCCTACAAATGCGTTGCTGGCAACTGTGCCGACCGTTGCGAGTCCATATCCCACAGCATCGTTGACAACTTCAAGATGCTGCACCGCGAGGATAGGGGCTGTCCCATTGCCACAACAGGAAACCACATCGCTATGCGCTTTTTCATCCTCAGCCACTATGTCGCCGACTGTCACATGCCGCTGCATTGCGACAGTCGCCCATTCTCCGACGAGAAGGGCATCCACGGAGCCATCGAGAAGAAATGGGAAGACCAGGTCAACAAGTCCTACAAGATTGACAAGGACAACAACCGTTTCTTCTATGACCCCGATGGCTATCCGCTACCACTCAATCCAACACCCTTTGTCTTGGACGTTGAGAACGATGTGGCCACAAGGAAGTATATCCACGGTTGGGGAGGCGACAACGACAACACATGGGACTTCATGAGTGCCGTTTCGCAATACTCCTATCTGTTCTCATACTATCTCATCCCTGAGACCTTCCAGAACACACAGCCCATGCAAGAGTTCATGGAGCAGACCGAGTGGGGTCAGGACTTCGACAAGTACAGCAAGATGATTTTCGGTGATGCCATCGACTCCATCGCCCGCATCTGGCTCCGTGTCTGGATCAAATACCGTAAGTGGTTGAAATAGTGTCGTAAGCACGTATGACGTAAGTACGATAGAACGAAACAAACGTAAAAAACGACACATCATCCCAACGCACAACCTACCTAATTCATCAGGAGGGGGAAATCGGTGTTCCCTTCGTCGCCGCTTCTTGCGGCTGCCTTGGTGTGCGCAAGGGTATAACGAGCGTCAATCTGAAAAAATGCTGAGCTCCTACGTCGTGCGCTTTTTCAGGTTGCCGCCCTTGCGCAACACCGCCGCTGCTCTTCGCTGTCCCGCGACAAGCGTTCCGCTATGCTCCGCTGGCGCGGCTCCAGCGAGCGTTTGCGTCTCCAAGGCCAGCCGCTTTCGTGGCTCCTTGCTCGCTCGGGGCTTTCTTGTCGCCCCCCGTACCCCCAAGCGGTTCTCGTACCTCGCAACTTATTAGCGGGGGTCGCCGCGCCCCTTTTGTTTTGCGCCCCTGCTTGCGCGTCCGCCCGGCGGTTTCCTTTGTGGTGCGCTAAAGCGCATCTTGTTTCGCCCCCTCATCGTTGCCACCTCTCCCCGCAATGGCCATACTGGTGTCTGCCGCTGCTGGGGTCGCCGCCGCAAAAGGCACGCCCGCCGCCGCTTCGGATTGAAACCGTGCGCGGACTCCTGTCGGGCGGGTCGGCCGCGCTGGCGCGGACGGGGCGCGAGGGATAGGGATTCCCGTTCTGTTTTCTCTCATTGCGCTGATTTCTCTTTCTCGGTTCTGTCATTCCGTGCCCCTATAGGCCGCAGGCGCTTTCCCCCAATTCGGTTTTTCCAACCCGCAGGCCGTGCCACCGTCACCCCCGACCACCACCCCGTATCATTGTAGGCTTAACCCATAAAAAAATCCGCAACCCAAGCCTGCGCCCGAATTGCGGATTGCCAATCAACTATTCCTATATTGGTTCGGGGTCAACCCCGTGTGTTTCTTGAAGTACTTGAAGAAAAACGACGGATTGGGGAAGTTCAGCTCTTCAGAGATTTCCTTGATGCACAAATCGCTGTGTTTCAGCATTTGCTTGGCTTCAAGGATGACGTATTGGTCGATCCATTGCGGGGCGGAGAGGCCGCTGGTATCTTTCACGATTTTGGAGAGATATTTGGGAGTGATGCACAGCTTGTCGGCATAGAACCCTACGCCGCGTTCTTTGCTGTGGTGCCGGGTGACCAATTCGATAAACCGCTCAAAGACAATCTTGTGTCGCGTCGAAGCGGACTTCTCCTCGTCGTTTTGGCTCATAATCCGTTTGTTGATGAAACTACCGAAGAGGTAGAACACCGACGAAATCAGGTGACTGACGCTTTCGTGAGCATAGACATAGTCCGAGTGTATATACTTGTCAATCAGTTGAATGTATTCTTTTACAATGTAGAGTTCTTCTTCTTCAAGACGCATGCAGGGATTGTCTAAAAGGGTCATGGCCTCGTTGAGCATCTTGCTGATGTCGGAGCTGAAGTTGGACAAAAACTTGGGTGAAACGCCAATGACCGTCAGCGTGGGTTTGTCGGCAGATTCCTTAGGCTCCACGCTGATGATGTTTTGCGGCAGGTT
The DNA here is from genome assembly GCA_902771635.1 of uncultured Bacteroidia bacterium. Classification (GTDB taxonomy): domain Bacteria; phylum Bacteroidota; class Bacteroidia; order Bacteroidales; family F082; genus Limimorpha. The sequence goes on from CACXXW010000093.1 coordinate 2,962, forward strand.
CACCATAATCATCCCCTCCCCTATTTCGTATTCCTTCAGGTTGATGTGGCATTTGAAACTGCCGCTTTTGCAAAAGGCCACCACGTAGGCATCAATGCGGCATGGATGGCGCAACAGGTCGTAGTTGGCCTCGTTGGTGCGCTCCGCCATAAAGAAATCGTCACCTATATTAATGATGTCACCCGATGGGATGAAGTCTTTTGCCCTCAACAGGCTGATACTTGTTAGCTTTTGTGTTTCCATTTGTTGAAATTTTCGGCAAAAGTAGATATTTTTAATTGATATTTGATTAAAAAATATGATTATTTCGACTTTTAGATAGTTTTCAGTTCCAAAAAGATTGCTTTTGGTCGAAAAAGTTGCCGTTACTTTGCGCCATCAAACAAATGGAAAGAGCAATATGAACAAAAGACTGAAAATCAAGATGGTGCTGATGATTTGCTTAATGGCTGTCACAGCGAATGCACAAAGGGTGCTGACTTTGGACGAATGTCACCGCCTCGCGTTGGAGAACAACAAGAAACTGAAAGTGGCCGAAACGGAAGTCGACAAGGCAAGGTACGAGATGTATTCCTCGTATGCCAACTACCTTCCCAAAGTGGAGGCAACGGGAACTTACATGCACAACAACAAGAGCCTCCAACTCTTGAGCGATGAGAATCTGGCGACGCTCGGCAGCATCGGCACGATGACGCAAGCCCAAATCGATGCCTACCGCGAGGAACTGCTGCAGGTCTACCAAAGCGACCCGGCAGCGGTCATCGCTTGGACTTTGTTGCAAAACGACCCAACCGTCAACAAACTTGTCACCGACCTGATGAGCCTTAATGTTGAGGATGCCTTGAACCAAATCGGCGAGCAAGTGGGCGATGCGTTCAAAATCGACACCAAAAACGTTTATGCAGGCATAGTTTCCATTCAGCAACCGATTTTCGCTGGCGGCAAGATATATGCTTACAACCAGATTACCAAGGATTTGAAGGAACTGGCCGAGTCGAAGTTGGAGATGCAAGAGCAGGAAACGGTGGTCACGACGGACAAGGCCTATTGGCAAATCGTTTCCATCGCCAACAAGTTGAAATTGGCCGAGAACTATACCGAGACGCTCCGCTCGCTGTCCAACGATATGGATAAGTTGGTGGCCGAAGGCGTGGCGACCACTTCCGACCAACTTTCGGTGAAAGTGAAGTTGAATGAAGCCGAAACATCCTTGTTGAAGGCGCAAAACGGCTTGGCGCTGTCGAAGATGCTGCTTTGCCAAATCTGTGGTCTGCCTTTGGATTCCAACATCATGCTGGCGGACGAGAACCTTGATGATGTGTTGGTGACGAACACTCATCCTTTCTATTCCGAAAGCGATGTCGAAGCCCATCGTCCCGAACTGAAATGCCTCAGCATCGCCAACGACATCTATGCCAAGAAGGTGTGGGTCACCCGCGCCGACTACCTGCCCACAATTGGGGCTTTCGGCAACTATACAGTGAGCAACCCCTCGTGTTTCAACGGCTTCCAGAACGAGTTCGGCGGCATGTGGAACTTCGGCGTGATGGCCAAAATCCCTATCTTCCATTGGGGCGAGGGCTACAACAAGACGCGCATGGCCAAGGCTGAAGCCAAGATCCAGCAATATAACTATGAGGACTCGAAGGAGATGATTATGCTTCAGGTACGCCAATGCGAAAAACAACTTGGCGAGGCCAATGCCCGTCTGAAGTTGACACAAGAGAAACTGAACGACGCTGACGAGAACCTCCGTATGGCGACGGCAGGTTTCCGTGAAGGCGTGGTGGAGTCGTCGGTCATCGACCTGGCACAAACGGCTTGGCTGCAAGCCCATTCGGACTATATCGACGCCAAAATCGACTGCATCATGGCGGGAGTGAACCTTCGCAAAGCCGCAGGAGTGAGTTTGAAATAACAAAAAAAGAAATACTATGAGCACATTAAAAGAACAAAGAGTGAACACGTATCTTGCATTAGGTGTGCTGGCGTGTGTGATTATCGTGGTTTGCGTGATCGGTATCATCACCTTCCACAAGGAAACTGAGTATCTGCAAGGTCAGGCCGAAGTGACCGAATACCGAGTCTCGAGCAAGGTGCCTGGCCGTATCCTTGAGTACAAGGTGCAGGAAGGCCAGAAGGTGCGCAAGGGCGACACCTTGGCCATCCTTGAAGCCCCTGAAGTGGAGGCCAAGAAAGCCCAAGCCGAAGCCGTGGCAAAAGCGGCGAGAGCCCAAAGCGCCAAGGCACAGCATGGTGCACAGAAAGGGCAAATTGAGGGCGCCTACGAGATGTGGCAAAAGGCGAAAGTGGGTGTGGATGTCATGGAGAAATCATTCAACCGCGTCAGCAACCTTTACAAGGACGGCGTGGTGAGTGCACAGAAATATGATGAGACCAAGGCACAGTATGATGCCGCTATCGCAACGGAGAAAGCAGCCAAGTCGCAATACGACCTTGCCCTTGAAGGCGCCCGTTCGGAGGACAAACAGATGGCTGCCGCTCAGGTATTGCAGGCACAAGGCGCTGTGGCCGAAGTCAATTCCTACATCCACGAGACGGTGCTGACGGCATACTCCGACGGCGAGGTTACTGAAATCTTCCCCCATGTGGGCGAGTTGGTCGGCACAGGCGCTCCCATCATGAACGTGGCGATGATGGACGACCAATGGGCCTCCTTCAATGTGCGTGAGGATGACCTGAAGCAGTTCCCCATCGGCAGTGAGTTTGATGCCTACGTGCCCGCCTTGGACCGTAGCATCCGCATGAAAGTCAGTTACATGAAGGACATCGGCGACTTCGCCGCATGGAAGGCCACCAAGGAGACAGGACAATACGACCTGAAGACCTTCGAGGTGCGTGCCACACCGCTTTCGACAAGTGAAGACCTGCGCCCGGGCATGAGCGTGATTGTGGAAAAGGAGCATAAAAAATGAATTCTGAAACGACAGAGAAGAAAGGCGTGTGGCGCGTGGTGCAGCGCGAGGTGGCTCGAATGCTGTCGCAGCCGGTCTATGTCTTCTGCATGGTGGTTGCCCCGCTGATCGGCTTCCTCTTCTTCACCACCTTGATGGGAAAAGGTCTGCCGATGGACATCCCTGTTGGTGTGGTCGATGAGGACAACACCTCCATTACCCGACAGGTGCTGCGCAACCTCGACGCCTTCCAGCAGACCGCCATCGTCAAGCAATACGCCAACTTCGGCGAGGCACGCGAGGCGATGCAACAGGGCAAGATCTACGCCTTCTATTACATCCCAGAAGGCACGACGGAGCTGGCACTCTCGAGCAAACAGCCCACCGTGTCGTTCTATACGAATGCAGCCTACCTGATTCCTGCTTCATTGGAATACCGCGACATGAAGACGATGGCGGAATTAGCCTCGGGTGCCATCGCACGCGAGACCTTGTATGCCAAGGGCTATGCCGACAGCCAAGTGATGGGCATCCTGCAACCCATCAAGATGGAGATGCACGCCATCAGCAACCCGGGATTGAATTATTCCCAATACCTTTCCAACATCCTGCTACCCGCCATGCTGATGCTGCTTATCTTCCAAGTGACCATCTATTCCATCCATAGCGAGGTCAAAGAGGGTACTTCCAAGCATTGGCTCGAGCTGGCCGACAACAACATCTACAAAGCATTGGCCGGCAAACTATTACCTCAATTGCTGGTTTGGATGGTGATGGGCGCCACTTATTTAGTGTTGCTTTACGCCTATTGGGATTTCCCGCTAAAAAGCGGATTATGGCCGATGGCATTGGCATCGTTGCTACTGATTGTGGTCTCGCAGGCCTTTGGCGTGTTCCTTTGTGAAGCCTTGCCTTCCTTGCGCTGGGCCTTGAGTATTGCTACCTTGTGGGGCGTGCTTTCCTTCCCGATTTCAGGGTTTTCGTTTCCACAAATTGCATTTCCAGCACCGTTGAAAGCCCTGTCGTATCTCTTCCCGCTGAGGCATTATTACCTCATCTATGTCGACCAAGCGTTGAACGGCTTGCCGCTGCATTATTCATGGGTCAACTATGCGGCTTTGTTAGTGTTTCTGGCATTGCCCTTGTTGTTCCCCAACCGATTGAAAAAGTGTTTGTTAGAATATCAATATACAAGATGAAATGGTTGCATAACATATTGGAAGTTTTCCGCGAGGAACTCCACAACTCGATATTCGACGAGGGTGTCATCGTGTTTTTCTTCGTCGTGCCGTTGCTATATCCGTTGCTTTACGCCTATCTTTATGGCCATGAGACCGTGCGCGAAGTGCCAACCGTTGTGGTCGATTTGGCCAACTCCACCACTAGCCGTGAGTTTCTGCGCAAGGTGGATGCCACAGCCGATGTTGAAATCGTGGGACATTGCGCCGACATGCAAGAGGCGAAGGATTTGATCCACCGTCGCAAGGCACATTGTCTCATCTACATCCCCGTCGAGTTCGACTACGCCTTGATGGAAGGTCGGCAGGCCGTTGTGGAACTGTATTCCGACATGGGCAGTATGCTGTATTACAAGGCGGTGCTGGC